>JBATFE010000309.1:0-2827 GCA_049664445.1 Gammaproteobacteria bacterium | reverse complement strand
ACTGGAACACGAAACCGATGTTGGATGCCCGCCACCTGGCCAGTGCGCCGCTGTCCATCTGGTCGATGCGCGTCCCTGCAACCTGTATGCTGCCCGCACTCGTTTTGTCCAGGCCGCCGATAAGATTGAGCAGCGTGCTCTTGCCGGAACCGGACGGCCCCATCAACGCGACGAAATCACTTTCCGCGATGTCCATATCGATGCCGTGCAGCACCTCGATGGTTTGCTTGCCACGCCGGTAGCTTTTGGTGACGCCGCGAAGAGTGACCAGATTGCCCATGATTGACCTCGTTGAAGCCGCGGCGCACAGGCGCGCTCAGCCGGGTTGCTCCGTCTTCACCCGGTCGCCATCCTGCAGGTCGGCGGGCGGCGCAAGGATGACACGTTCGCCGCTGTTCACCCCCTCGGTTACCTGGCGCAGGTCCGAATAATTCTGGCCGAGCTTCACCCGGCGCAGCAACGCATGACCATCGACCACCACGAAGACCTGCTGGCTGTCCCTCAGGGTGCGGATGGCGTTGGCCGGGATCAGCACCCCGGTCGGTACTTCGGCTGGCGCGCCGGGGTTGGCAGTGGTCGTGCTGTTTTCGAGAAACGCCACGCGCGCGCCCATGTCGGGCACGATGCGGGCGTCCTTTACGTCGAGGCTGATCCGCACCTTCACCGTTGCCTTGCTGCGGTCGGCAGCCGGGATGATGGCGATGACCTTGCCGGGAATCTTCCAGTCCGGATAGGCGTTGAGCGTGGTTTGCACCGGCTGGTCGGATTGCACCCGCCCGATATAGGCCTCGTTTACCTCCACCTCGATCTCCAGCGACTCCATGTCGACAATGGTGCCGATCCCGGTGCGTGTATACCCGCCGCCTGCAGAAAACGGCGACACGATCTCGCCAGGCTGTGCCGCCTTGACCGTGATTACCCCAGAGAAGGGCGCCCTGATCACGGTGTTGTCCAGCGCGACCTGTGCGACTTCGACACCGCGTTCGGCAACCTCGACCTGGCGCTGCTGGGTTGCAATGGCGGCATTGCGGGTATCGACGAGGGTGCGCGCATCTTCGGCAGCCTGTGCGCTGGTGAGTTTGCGCGTCAACAAGTCCTGCTGGCGCACATTATCGCGTCGCGCCTGGGTTAGCAGCAGACGCAGACCCGCCAGCTGCGCGCGCGCCTCATCGAGCTGTGCCTGCGCCAGGCCGTGCTGCGCCGCCGCATCGCTGTTATCGAGTCGCGCCAGTACTTCACCGGACTGCACACGCTGGCCTTCTTCGATCAACACCTCGGTCACCTGGCCGGTCACCTTGGCCGAGACCGTGGCCTGCCGTCGTGCGGTGACATAGCCGCTGGCATCGAGCACGGAAGTGCTGCCCTGGACGGCGCTCAATGCCTGTGCCGTCGCCGTATTTACCGTGAATACCTTGCTACCGGCCAGCCAGTACCAAATGCCGAGCGCCGCGATCAAGAGTGTCAGCAGACCGATGGCCAGCGCACGCACGGGTTTCGCCCCTGTCGCGCGGGCGCTTTCGTCGATATGCAGCTGCTTCAAGAGTTCCTTTTGTTCCACGCGAGCGTTTTCCGATGCTGGTCCGGGGTTATGGGTGCGATCAAGGCGAGCCGAACCCGTTGGCGGGCCTTCTGTCCGGGTAAATGACACACAGTTGCATGCTCAATCCGTCCAGAAGGGTACTTTATCATTCCCGGCGACGCACAGCTTCCAGCCCGGATGACCCGGTAATTCAGTGTAACAATACCTTGCAATTTCTGCCCGAATAGCTTTCATTCAGCCTCACGCTTGCAGGCACCGCGGTGAGTTCCATCCCGGCAGGGATAGCATGGTTCTATGACACATCAGTGTGTATTTCTGGAAACTTTTTATGAGTCGACCTGGAAGGATTAACCACTTCCGCAACTATTCTCATTCAATGTCCCATCTGGCAGCACCGTTACGAAGATGGAGTTTGAGTCGACATGGACAGTTACGACTTTCCGTAATATTTCAGTTGACAATTTTGTGCTCACGCACGTACCAGCCACAGCTTGGCGCTTTGTTTCATGCCTTCCGGGGCTGATTGGAGTTGCCGGACGCAAGAAACCGGCTTAACAAACCAAGGCAAGTTTTCGGCAGCTTTTGGGTCGCCGTTTATTTTGCGTGAACGGCAACTTTTCTCTGAACCGGACGTTCCTCCGGTCGCCCGTGCAGGTCAGGAGTTGGCCGGTAGTACCCCTTGCCGGTCCAGCAGCAAACCGGTGGACAAGCATCAGCGAACGGCAAGTATCTGGGCGACACAGGACGTTCCTGGGGTAAGCGATTGAGTTTTCGGCTAAACGGCACACACCCTTTTCGGACCATCAGCAAGGAACTGCAATACGCATAGACAAGCGTTTCCTTTATCATCGCAATCTCACGAAGAATCTCCCAACACCGCTGCCAGACTTCACCGCATTGAGACTAGAGAGCTGTCCTGAAATATATTTTTGTTGAGCTCTTTACTTTGTCTGCCGGCGGGAGCATATATGTGACATGCACACGGTCGTGCGCGCGATTACGACCATCCAGGTCGGTTTTCTTGATTTTTCAGCCGGACGGACGGGTCTTGGGTTCCAGTAGCAGAATCCCGGCCAGGGTAGTTCGGCAGTGACTAAATACCCCATGACGATGCAATTTGCATGTCACACCAGACAGACGGTCGTTACCAGTGTCTGTCTGCTGCTATGCCTGCTAATACCGCTGGCACTTGCCGCTGACCTGGTCGACCTTCATGTCGGTGAAACTGAAGGGGTATATAGTATCAACGTGACTATGCAGATGCAGGTACCCGAGCAATATGTGCAC
>JBATFE010000308.1:0-13035 GCA_049664445.1 Gammaproteobacteria bacterium | reverse complement strand
GCAACTGGTATGTCTTGCCATCGACCTGCAGCGTCACTGTTTCCGTCATACTTCACTCCTGGTACCTGCTGATTCCCGGATGTGGGCAAACATTATATATAATGTGCTGATATGAGTCATTCAAAGGCGAGTTTATTTACGGCTTTACCTGTCGGCCTGGTATGCCTGTTGCTGTTTATCGCGGGTATCTGGGACCAGGGGTATACTGGATTCGAAACGCGCTTCGCACTCTTTGCCAGAGAGATGTTTGCCAATGGCCCGGGCTGGTTTCCGACCACCTACGGGCAGCCGTACCCCGACTATCCCGCGATGTCCACTTTCCTGATTTACCTCGTTGCCAGCCTGCTTGGCGAGGTCAACAAATTTGCAACGGTTCTACCCACTGCCCTCTCTGCCGCCATGACGGTTTTCTTCGCCTGCCGTATACTGAGCCATTACGACAGGAGCTGGGCCTTTTACTGCGTAGTTATACTGCTGCTGACAAACACCTTCGCAACCGAAGCCAGGGCAATTTCCCTTGACCAGACCATTGCATCCATCAGCATTGTTTCGTTCTATCTGGTATGGCGCTCCGAGACGCTCGGTGAGGGCTCGATTCCCTGGCTCATTTGGCCGCTACTGGTTTTCGGCTTTTCAGTCCGGGGGCCACTGGGTGTCGTCATCCCTTCTGTTGGTATTGCGGTGTTTTATCTATTCCAGCTGAAGTGGAAAAAATTACTGGTATACGGCTTTGCATCGCTCGCCTTACTCGTTGCGTTGTGGTTGTTACTGCTGCAACTGGCAAACGCTGCCGGCGGGGAAGTTTTCATGGCGGAAGTCATCAGGATGCAGATCGGCGGACGCCTGAATTCCGGGGCCAGCCCTGAATTCGGTGCTTACTTTAAAGATGCTTTTGGCAACTATGCCCTCGCCTATCCATTCGCTGTGCTGGGTTATTTCGCCCTGCTCTATCGAATAGTTACACAGCCGCACAGACCGCGCGATGACAAGCTCAGGTTTGTCATCTTCATGGGTGTCTGGGCACTGGTCATCATGCTCGGCATGTCGTTTGCGGATACCAAAAAATCAAGGTATCTGCTCTCAATGACATTCCCGCTGTCGGTAATCGCCTCCTATATTATTTACCAGCATGAGAGTGGCGTGCTTGCCTTGTTGAGAAGGCTGTATACCGGCATCATCCTCGTGTTGCCCGGTTTGCTGGCCATCGCCCTGCCATTCGCCTCTCGAAAAGCGCTCAAGAACGGACTCAATCCCGCGGATTTCCCGATTGACAGCGTCATGATCATGCTGCTGGTTTTGCAGATTATCGCCATTGCCTGGGCTGTTTACGGCAGCAGAAAAGGCACTCCCCTCAGAGCTGAACTGTCCCTGGGTGTTGTCGCGTTCTGGCTGGTATTGATTACGATTCTGGAACCGGCAGAGCTGCAGATAAGGGATTCAAGGCATTTCGTTTCCCGGGTCGAGGCTATCCGGCAGACGCAGAATCTTCCGCTGGTGTTTTACCAGGAGCTGCCGGATGTCATGGGGAAGGTCTACGTCGTCAATGCAGAACAGTTGTCTATCCCTGCCTTTATCGATGACCTGACTGAACTTGCCGGCTTTCCATCAGGTGCTTGCCTGGTTGCACGCGACGATATTACAGCGGACCTGCAAGGCCTGGGCGTTAGCTCAGGGCTGGCAGTGACGGGAAGCATGGATAATGTTCCCTTTTCGGCCTATACCATCACGCCGCAGCAATAACGACTTCCTCCCATTTTCTGCTTGTACGCTGTGGCTGCTTGTTCAGACCTGACACAAACGAGATTAAACTCTTGACCGAATGTCACTTACTTAAGAACCCTGCCACGGAAACACACGGAAGGACACGGAACCGTTTCCGGTCAGACAATTTATTTTTCCGTGTTTTTCCGTGTGCTTCCGTGGCCAATTGTACTTCATATATAGATGAAACTGCCTAAGTAAGCACCATTCAACACTTGCCCCGCTTCACTGCTGCGGGATTCCGTGCAGCTCGTCACTCGATCATTCGGCAAGCAGGCGTAACGTCGCTACCGCACTCTGCTGATCGATAGTGAACAGCACTTCGCAATACTCGGTGTATTCATTATCGGGTGCCGGATCATCGCTACAGGCACAACCGGGCACTATCCCGGTGAAGAAGATGCCTGCTTTTACCTGGATAATGTCCTGACTGGCTGCGGCACTGATGACCAATACCTTGAGTTGCCTGTCACTGGCGTAGCTGCCCTGGGACAAAGCCTGCTGCAGGGGAAGCTGCTCCACACCCAGTTGCCCGACTTCACGCTTGAAGGCCTCTTCAAAGTCCGCTGTCTGCCAGGCCGCCAGCGTCTTTTCAAGCCGCATCATAAAAGCCGTTTCAACACGTCAGGCCTCGAGGTGCACAGGAAGTTATGCGCTGGTACCGCCGACCGTCAGTTCGTCGATGAGCATGGTTGGCTGACCGACGCCCACGGGAACACTCTGCCCTTCCTTGCCGCAGGTACCGACACCGGAATCCAGCTGCATGTCATTGCCCAGCATGGAGACGCGCTTCAGCACATCCGGACCATTACCGATCAGGGTCGCGCCCTTGACCGGTCTCGTGACCTTGCCCTTTTCGATCAGGTAGGCCTCGCTGGCAGAGAAAACGAACTTGCCCGAGGTGATATCCACCTGTCCGCCACCGAAGTTCACGGCATAAATACCCCTGTCAACAGAGGCGATAATTTCCTGCGGGTCGTGTTCGCCCGCAAGCATGCAGGTATTTGTCATGCGCGGCATCGGCAGGTGCGCATAGGACTCGCGTCGACCATTGCCGGTCGAATTAACACCCATCAAGGCGGCGTTCATGCGATCCTGCATGTAGCCTTTAAGAATACCTTTTTCAATCAACACCGTCCTCTGTCCCGGCGTGCCTTCATCGTCGACATTCAGTGAACCGCGACGACCGCGCATGGTACCGTCGTCAACGACAGTACACAGGGGAGATGCAACCTGCTGCCCGACCCTGCCGCTGAACGCCGAGGTACCCTTGCGATTGAAATCACCCTCGAGACCATGACCGATGGCCTCGTGCAACAGTATCCCGGGCCAGCCGGGTCCCAGCACCACCGGCAGGGTACCGGCCGGCGCATCAACCGCCTCAAGGTTGACGAGTGCCTGGCGCACGGCCTCCCGTGCGTAGCCCCTGGCACGATCCTGCTCGATAAAGAAAGCATAGTCGGAACGGCCACCACCACCGGAACTGGCTTGCTCGCGCCGTCCATCCTGCTCGACAATCACCGTGACATTGCAGCGCACCAGCGGGCGCACATCTGCTGCCAGCGTGCCATCACTGACTGCAACCATCATGACTTCATGTGCGCCGGCGAGACTGACGATGACCTGCTTGACACGCACGTCCTGCTGACGTGCTTCTGCATCCAGCTGACGCAACAGGTCAACCTTGTCGTCCGCGGTCATCCTGTCCAGCGGATCAGTGGCGGGATACAACAGGTTTTCATTGCGCGTGTGCCAGGCCTGCAACTTGCCCTCTTTTCCATGCCGCGCAATGGCACGCGCCGCCGTGGAGGCCTGCAACAGGGCCGGCATCACGATCTCGTCGGAATAGGCAAAGCCGGTCTTGTCACCACTGATGGCACGCACACCGGCACCCTGCTCGATACTGTGTGTACCTTCCTTGACAATGCCGTCTTCCAGCACCCACGATTCATAGCGTGTCGATTGAAAATACAGGTCGCCACTCTCAACAGCATGCCCCAGCAGCTGTCCGAAGACCTTGTTCAGGTCACCTTCATCGATACCCGCCGGTGCCAGCAGTCGCTGTCGCGCAATATCAAGATTTGTGGTACTCATGACTTCACGTTGAGGCACTGCAGGCGACGATGCTCGATACTCGGAAAATTACGCCGCGCGCTGTTCAGGATCCCCAGTTCGATACTGGCGCAGACAACACCCGGTCCGCGGGCCAGGCTGTTGAGCACGTTCCCCCACGGGTCCACGATCATGCTGTGCCCGTAAGTCTCGCGGCCACTCATGTGATAGCCGCCCTGGTCAGGTGCGATCACATAGCAGAGGTTCTCGATGGCGCGTGCCCGTACCAGTACTTCCCAGTGGGCACGTCCCGTGATGGCCGTGAAGGCAGACGGCAGAACCAGTATTTCCATACCCGCTTCCAGCTGCTGCCTGAATAACTCCGGGAAACGCAGGTCATAACAGACGGCCACACCTATGCGCCCGAAGGGTGTATCGACGACGACAACCGTGTCGCCCGGCTCAATGGTTTCTGATTCCGTGTATTGCTCGGCACTGTCGATGATTTGCACATCGAACAGGTGGATCTTGTCGTAGCGCGCCGCCAGTTCTCCCTTGTCGTTGAATACCAGGCAGGTGGCCCGCACCTTGTTTTCATCGCTGGCCACCAGCGGCACGGTTCCACCGACCAGCCAGATGCCGTGACGCGCCGCCTGTTCGGCCAGAAAGGTCTGAATGGGGCCGCTGCCCGCGACCTCACGGTGCTTGACCTTGTCATATTCTGTATTGCCCATGAGGGCAAAATTTTCAGGCAATACCAGCAGGCGCGCCTGCTGGCTGACCGCCTCTGCAATCAGGCGTTCGGCTTCCAGCAGATTGGCACCGATATTCGGCCCGGAAGCCATCTGTATACAAGCAGCAATACTCATTTCTCTTAACCATTCATCCCGTATCGATAATGAAGAATAACACAGTCATGCAGTGCGTCCGCCAACACCCTCCGGCCAACAGGGTTAATCCAGTTCAAACGTTGTCTCCGGCTCTGCATCCTCGATAGCAGCGCCCAGTTTCTCTATAACCGGATCCTCCCAGGGACCTGTAACCGAGTACTGTTTTTTTGCAATCCGGTTCAGGGAACCGAGCTTGCCTTCCAGCAAGGTGCCGGCCACCAGCAGTACGGCACCCACTGCCGGTCCGCCGGCCAGCGTACCCGCCAGCGGTATACCTGTCTTGACATAGGGTATGACCGTCACCAGTTCATCATAATCCTGGTCGACGAGCCCGATGCGCCCGGAGATCTCGATCTTTGCCGCCGGACCTTCCACCAGCAGGTCATTGGTATAGGCATTGCCGTCATCGATGACAAAGCTGCCGCTGATCTCGTCAAAGCTGAAGCCCTTGGCAAACAGGTCACTGAAATCCAGTGACAGTCGTCGCGGCAGTTCGTTCAGACTGAGCAGTCCCAGCATGCGACCGGCCTTGCCAGGCTCGACATCCAGCAACTGGCCATCCGTAATCCTGATCTTGACCTTGCCTTCCGTCACGGGCGGCGAGAAGGCCCAGGGAGGGCCTGGCCAGGCAATGCGCATGGAACCCGACAAGGTACCCCCGCCAATGTTTTTCTGGTAACCGAACAGCTCCATCAGCGGCTCCATTTCACCCTCACTGATCTCGAGGTCAATACTGCTTAACTGCTCACCATGCTCCATTTGCCAGTTGCCACTCATGTGCACCGACAGCAGCTCCGACGCTAACACCACGCGCTCCAGGTAATACATGTCATCTGGTTGCCTGTAGGCCTTTATCTCGAATAAACCCAGTTCCTTGTCGTCGTAAACCAGCTGCCGGGTAATGATCTGCAAGTCAGGAAAATCTGACGGCGTCGTGTCATTCACGGAATGCGACTGCTGCTCTTGCCCGCCGGCACTTTTAAGCGCCAGGCGCTCCAGGGTCATCGTCACCTTGTCGAGCCCGGCAGCGTTACTCGTCAGTGTGATGTCACCGGCCACGTCCGGTCCATCGGCCCTGATTTCCCAGTGCGAACCGGACGGTTTCATTACCAGCGACACATTGTCCAGTTCATGACCCAGTACCTCCAGCTCATCGACGCTGATGACAAAGGCAAGCGGCACTGCGGCAGCTGCATCACCGCCGCCGCCTCCGCTGCCTCCGATACCCGCTTGCGGCTGCCAGTCAGACAGGCGAAAACGGTCAAGATGACCACTGAACAGCAGTTGTTTGGAATCAGGCAGTGCCGGCGTCTTGCCACCCACCGTGATGGCACCCTTTTGCAGTTCGAGTCCCTGCGCACCCGGTACCAGAACCAGCAAACCCTTGACGAGGTCGCTGTAGTTCAGCCGCAGCATGCTCTCTGTGCCCCCCACCCGGTCCTCGACTATCGTCAGCTGCCGCACCGACTCTGGACGTTTACCGAACGGTGCCGGCAAATCGATGGCCGTCCCCACCAGGTCCGAGGTCACGGTGACACCGACATTGGCATCTTTACCGCGTTCCGGTATGCCGCGAATTTCCACCAGCACCTGCCAGTCACTACTGCCGGAGGTTGCTTCACCGAGAAAGCTGTCCTTGTCGATAAAACGGTCAAACAACTGCAGCGGCCCTTCGAGGCTGATGTTGGTCTGCTGCTTGCCGGTTACTGTCCATACGCGCGCACTGGCCGGGTGACCAAACAGTTGCGCCTGCAGCCTGTCACCCTGTATGCCCTCCGGGTCAAACACCAGCCGTCCCCTGAGCTGCTTCAATTCAACATCAGAATCGTGCAGCTTCAGGGTATTACCGCTCAGGGCAATATCACCCGCCACCTCGATCGCTGCCTGCTCGTCATTCAGCGGCACCACGATATCCAGTCCCAGCGTCGTCTTCCCGCTGGTGCTGACGCGATCCACAAAACCGCCATAGGTATTGCCCAGCGGGCTGCTGCCGAGTTCAGCCAGCATCACCGGCAAGGGACCCTGCACTACACCCTTCAGGGTCAGCACCGGGCTAGCCAGGTCCTTTATCTGCGCATGCACCGACTCGAGTGCCGCGCTGCGAATGGCGCCGCGGCGACTGACAATATCCATGACGCGTCCGCTAAAATCGACCTGCGCATCGAGCCCCGTTATCGGTGACCAGTCCGGGTTATAGTCCAGCAGCGCATTGCTGACCGGCAAACGCACTTCCAGCACCCCTTCACCGTTATCAAAGGGCAGCTGGTCAAGACGGCCATTGACGACCACGCGTCCATCCGTCACGACACCGCTCTTGAGGCTGCGGTCAAGCCATGCAACACCCGTCGGCGACATGATCTTTGCCGGCAGGTAAGCATGCAGTCGATCGAGCAGTGCCGTTTCAACATCAATGAACAGGTTGATGGAAGCGGCACTGCCGTCAATGGGCACATACAGGCCCATTCTGGCCAGCAGGGAGAGATCATCGTTGCGGATCGTCAGCGCATCCGTTGCCACCTCCATCGTATTGCCCTGCAGTTGCCAGTGAATATCACCCTGCATAACACCAATCGGCAACAGTTCGCGAAACAGCCGATCATCATACAGGCCCGCTTCATGGCTGTTCAGCGACAGGATGCCGGATTCCATGTCACCGCTCAGCATTCCCTCCAGACCCGCCAGTTGCGGAAAGACACCGGACTGTTCAATGCTCAGTCCACTGAAATGTGACGAGAATTCGTTCACCCGGGTGACCTCGTCGCGGCGACTGATACTGAACACCAGGTCCCTGATCGTGCCGCGGGGCTGTAAACCACCCAGCAGCCGGCGTTGCTCGACCGTCAGACCGGGAACAATGGGCAACAGTGCGCCAAAACCGTCAAGCACCACCAGCGATGCCTCACCCTTGATACTGAGGCTGTCCTGCTGCTGTATGCCGGCCAGTGACAGATTGCGTGTTTCCCAGCGCCGCTGCTGCTGGTTGACGACCAGGTTTTGTACGGCAAACTGCCAGCCTTTGTCGTTCTGCCGCCAGCCAAACTGGCCTCGCAGGCTGTCGGCCTCGAAGGTGTACGCCCCGGTTTCATTTTGCTGGATGATTTTCAGGCCCTCGGTATCGATTTCACCGCTGGCGGAATCGATAGCTGCGTCACTCACATCGAGCCACAACCTGAGATCAGCGACACCTTCCACAACCTGATCATCCGCCAGCGCCGGCCCCAGCACCCCGGTCAATGCTACCGACTGCCCCTTGATGTACATCTGTCCCTGCCAGTCCTGCAGCCGCGTGCTGTATCCGTACAGCACCGCTTCGACATCGGCACGGTAACCCACGTCGGCCGGCAGCAGGGCGTGGCCGGTGAGCGTATGCGTGCCCCCCTGGTTGCGCAGCGACAGCGAGATCTCGGAGAAGCGTCGTGGCGGGTCGCCGCTGGCCTCATCGATATAGGTAACGTTGACATCATGGACCGACAGGGCCATTTGCAACAGGTCGGCAAGCGCCTGACTGTCATCGTTAGTGGAATGGAAGCCTTCGAGGTAGATCATCCCGCCGGCATCGCGCACCACCGTGAACTCCGCACCGATCACATCGATACCGGCCACTTCGAGCTGTTGATGCGCGAGGGACTGCTCGGTATCAACTGTCATCCAGATTTCGCGCACGTTAATCGTCTCGTGGCTGCCTGCAGCATCAGACAGCTCGACATCTTTCAGCTTGATAACAGGATTGAAACCGCGCCAGCCGGTCTGCAGCCGGCCGATACTGACCTGCTTGTTGAGTGCCTGGCCGGCAGCCTGCTCGATCTCGAGGCGGTAGGCGCTGACTTCGGGGATCCACAGACGGGCAATTGTCAGCACCGTGGCAATCAGCACCAGCAGTGTCAGCAGCAACATCCAGAGGGCGTGAAAGGCATGCTTCAGCATGATAGATAGAGAAAACTAGTCCGGTAGAAAGGTTGCGGGCTTACACGGGAACAACGTCATACTGTTCCTGTGTATACAGGGCCTCCACCTGGAACTTGATGGGTTTCCCGATAAAGGCCTCCAGCTCGACCAGGCTCGCTGATTCCTCATCCAGCAGCAGGTCCACCACTTCCTGCGAGGCAAGTACCAGTAACTGCTCGGTGTCGAACTGGCGTGACTCGCGCAGTATCTCGCGAAAAATCTCGTAGCAGGTCGTCTCTGCCGTCTTCAATGACGCGCGCCCGCCGCAGGTCGGGCAGGTCTCGCACATGACATGTTCGAGACTTTCGCGAGTGCGCTTGCGTGTCATTTCCACCAGCCCGAGTGACGAGACTTCCGTGATCTGCGTCCTGGCATGGTCCTTGTCAAGGCACTTCTGCAGGGCGCGCAATACCTGGCGCTTGTGTTCCGTGTCAGACATGTCAATAAAATCGATAATGATAATGCCGCCCAGGTTGCGCAGTCGCAGTTGCCGTGCAATCGCCTGTGCCGCCTCCAGATTGGTCTTGAAGATGGTCTCCTCGAGGTTGCGGTTGCCGACATAGCCGCCGGTATTGACATCCGCCGTGGTCATGGCCTCGGTCTGGTCAATCACCAGGTAGCCGCCTGACTTCAGCTGTACCTTGCGGTCCAGCGCCTTTTGTATTTCATCCTCGATACCGTAGATATCAAAGATAGGTCGTTCACCGGGATAATACTCAACCTGGGTTTCGAGTTCTGGCATGAAGCGGTTACAGAATGCCTGCGCGTGCTGGTAGCTTTCCCTGGAGTCAATACGGACCCTTTCTATCTGGCTGTCCAGCATGTCCCGCATGACGCGAATAGTGAGCGGCAGGTCATCGTAGATGACACTGCCGGCTGTTGCGCTCGCCTCGGTCTCGCTCACGGACTGCCACAACTTGCTCAAAAACATCATGTCGGCGCGCAAGGCATCGGTGCTGGCACCCTCCGCAGCGGTGCGCGCAATATAGCCACCACCGTGCTGGTCGGTCATGAACAGCTGGATAATGTCTCGCAGGCGGACACGTTCCTCTTCAGCCTCGATCTTTTGCGAGATACCGACGTTGTTGACATTCGGAATAAATACCAGGTAACGGGACGGAATGGTGATTTGAGTGGTGAGGCGCGCACCCTTGGTACCGAGCGGATCCTTGATCACCTGCACGGAAATTTCCTGCCCCTCATGCAACAACTGGGCGATATCGGCAATCGGTCCGTTATCCTCGGATTCACCATCCACAATTCTGGCCATCATATCGGAGGCATGTAAAAATGCCGCCCGTTCGAGGCCGATGTCAACAAACGCCGCCTGCATACCCGGCAACACCCGGCAGACCTTGCCGCGGTAAATCTTGCCAACCAGTCCACGACGCCGCGCCCGCTCGATATACACTTCCTGGAGCACACCGTTTTCAACCAGTGCCACGCGTGTTTCCCGGGGCGTTACGTTAATCAGTATCTCTTCGCTCATGCTTCCCTGTTGGCAAATTCCTGTGGTTGACGATTGCCGGGCTTTCCCAGCCTGCAATCTAGAGAATGACTATTCCAAATGACTTTAACAATTCCGCTGTTTCATACAGGGGCAAACCCATCACGCCTGAATAACTGCCATCCAGACGGGTGATAAACATTGCCGCGAGGCCCTGGATTGCATAGGCACCGGCCTTGTCACGCGGTTCACCACTCTCCCAGTATGCCTCACATTCGCGGCGGGTTAACGTGCGAAATGTCACCTGGCTGCACTGACTGCAAACGCTTTCATGCCCGGCTGCCAGCGCCACCGCGGTAATGACCTGATGGGACGTACCCGACAGTGCCAGCAACATCGCAATCGCCTGCTGTCGATCTGCCGGTTTTCCCATCACCGTGTCAGCGGCGATCACAATGGTGTCGGCGCCCAGCACCGGCCGTTGCCGCTCAGGGGGCAACGCAGACCACCCTGCCCGTGCCTTTTCCAGTGCCAGCCGTCGGGCGTAGTTATCGGGGGTTTCAGTGGCTGCCACGGTCTCGTCCACCGTCACTGACAGTACCTCATACTCGACACCCATCTGCTGCAAAAGTGCCGCCCGTCGTGGTGATTGAGACGCCAGGTAAAGTTGTGGAAGATGCGCCATAGCCTGTGTATATAACTATATATTCAGTATATTACAACACATTTCTCACATATTTATCAGGAACGGTGATAGGGGTGTCCGGTGCCCAGCGTCCAGGCCCGGTAGAGCTGCTCGGCCAGCACGATGCGCACCAGGGGATGCGGGAAGGTGAGCGCGGACAACGACCAGCGCAGGTCCGCGCGATCGAGACAGGACTGTGACAGGCCATCTGGTCCACCGACCAGCAGCGCCACATCGCGGCCGGAACCCATCCAGTCCCTGAGTCGTGTGGCGAGATCTTCCGTCGTCCAGTGATTACCGCGCACGTCCAGTGCAATGACGATGCAGTCTTTCGGCACAGCGGCCAGCAGCGCCTGCCCTTCCTGCTGCTTCGCCTGCGCGGGATTCATGGACTTGTGTCGCTTGCCGAGTGGAATCTCGGTCAACTGCAGACTGCATTCACGTGGCAGTCGTTTCGCGTATTCCCGGTAGCCCTCGACAACCCAGGATGGCATGCGGGTACCGACGGCAACCAGGTGTATTCGCATCAACGCCGTGACAATTCAGCCACGCAGATCAGGCACTGGCATTGTTGCGGTCGCCAACGGACCAGAGTTTTTCCAGCGCATAGAACTCCCGGGTCTCGGGCATCATGACGTGTACGACCACATCGGCGAGGTCGACCAGAATCCAGCCGGTCATGTCCTCGCCTTCGACACCGAGCACAGGAAAGTCGTGCTGCTTCGCCTTGAGCACGACGTTGTCTGCCAGTGCCTTGAGGTGCCGGGTTGAGGTGCCGCTGACAATGACCATGCGATCGGTTATCGATGTCAGGCCGCGAACATCGATCACGCTGATATCCACACCCTTGATATCCTGCAGTGCCGCGGTGACGATTTGCAGCAAGCGTTCGCCCCTCTCGTCATCTGAAATATCACTGTCCTGTCTATCCGTCATGCGCTCTTTCCGTGCCATACAAGCCCTCACTGTAAATAATCTCCAGCACACTTTCCGGCAACAGGAAGTCTGCACGCTTGCCGCTCGCCAGTAATTGACGTATCCCTGTACTGGATATCTCCAGCTGCGTGACCGGCTGGAACAGCAACAGGCCTGACGTCCGGGACTTCAGCGTTGCTGCATCCGCCACCCGGTGCAGGGAAATAAAATCCGCCATTTCTCCCTGCTCCGGTACCGACATACCCGGTCGGGTCATCACGACGAGGTGCGAGTAATCCAGAATTTCACGCCAGCGATGCCAGCTGGTGAATTCACGAAAGGCGTCCATGCCGATCAACAGGCACAGGCCGTCAGCTGCCAGCTCTGCGCGCAATGATTGCAGTGTATCGAATGTGTATGAAGGTCCTTCGCGCCCGAATTCCCGCGTATCCACCGTGAATGCCGGGTCGTCAGCGACCGCGGCGTGCAACATGACCAGTCGCTGTTGCGGCGTTGCATGCGGCTGCGAGCGGTGGGGAGGTACATGACTGGGGAGCAGGCGCACTTCATCCAGGTCAAGCGCTTGCTGTATTTCCAGTGCCGGACGCAGGTGTCCATAATGCACCGGGTCAAAGGTACCACCGAGAATGCCTATCATGAATGATGCGGGTCGCTGAACACGGACTGTCTGCAAGCGCTCATCATGTCCTGATATGACCGTCACCGATGACGATGTATTTGAGCGTCGTCAGTCCTTCCAGGCCCACCGGCCCGCGCGCATGCAATTTGTCGGTACTGATGCCGATTTCGGCACCAAGACCGTATTCGAAGCCATCCGCAAAGCGACTCGAGGCATTCACCATCACGGAACTGGAATCGACTTCATGCAAAAAACGGTTGGCGCGTGGCAGTGATTCGGTAACGATCACGTCCGTATGGCTGGAGCCATAGCGGGCAATGTGATCCATGGCGGCATCCATGTTATTGACAATGCGAATGGCGAGTATCGGCGCCAGGTATTCTTCCTCCCAGTCGGCCTCGGTGGCCGCCGTGATGCCCGCCAGTATTTTTCGGGTCGCCTCGCAGCCGCGCAGTTCCACACCGGCAGCATGATACTCCGCTGCCAGCCGCGGCAAGACACGTTCGGCAATGTCCCTGCTGACCAGCAGCGTTTCCATGGTATTGCAGGTACCATAACGCTGTGTCTTGGCATTGACCGCCACCCTGACGGCCTTGTCAAGGTTCGCCAGGTCGTCAATGTAGGTATGACAAACGCCGTGCAGGTGCTTGATGACCGGCACCCGTGCCTCGGCGCTGATACGTTCGATCAGGCCCTTGCC
>JBATFE010000307.1:0-6751 GCA_049664445.1 Gammaproteobacteria bacterium | reverse complement strand
GCGACACGCTCATTACGCGCAAACAGGCGAGGAACGGATTCGGTATAGTCAGGTGCCACGCTGAATAAGCGCCCCGGGATATAGGTCATCTCTATCAGATGACCAGACAAAGGCATATGCACCCGGTGATAGTCACCTGGGGACAGGTACATGGTCGCAAGCCGGCCACCGACGAACGGCCGTGCCCGCTCTTCGGAACCGCCAAGGAGTTCTACCAGCGAATAGGTATGTCCCTTGGCCTGGAAGATCTGCAGGCCCTGTATATTGCCCAATTGGCTTATAGCACCATCGGCCGGGAAACAAATTTGCCCTGCTTCTTGAACCACTGAGCGTACTTCCGGGCGCAACGCGCGAGTGAAAAAGCTGTTGAAGTCCGGATAGGCGTTAGGGTCTGGTTCCAGGGCTTCTGACATATTCACATTGTAGTGACGGATAAACCAGCGAGTAATGGATTTACGGAATGGAAAGCGCCGACAACGCGTGCTCCATTGCACTATTCGCGAGAGTGAATGGTGTGGGAGCAGATACAGCAGTACCGCTTTGAACCAATGAGTCATGTCATCACCTGCGTATGCGATGCTGAAACACTTTTATTTTTTTGCTTCTTCCTGGAATGAAACCACCTGTTCCAGTCGTCCTACGATACGCTCAACCTCTTCCAGGGCCTTGCATTCACCAAGGGCGTTCCCGGATAGCCCCGCCTTTATCAGTTCCTGATCATAAGATATCGAACCAATCACTTTGTCTCTCAGGTTCACTAACTTATCCATGAGCATGGATTCCACCTCTTCCGATCCGATCTTGTTCAGGATTAACCAGAAATTCTTAATACCCGCCTCCTGACAAAATTCGGCCATCCTTTTTGCAATTGAAACAGATTCGAGGGTGTAATCCAGCACGCCAAGAATGACATCCATTCGATCGGGTATCTTTCTGCCAAAATGTTCGATTCCGGCTTTCATATCAATAAGATTTACGGCATCTCCTTCAACCATGAAGTCCCTGACCACCTTCTCCAGCGGTCCATCGCAACCTTGTCCGTAGCTTGCGATTTTCCCTGCCTGTAACAGCGTCGTGCTTCCTTTTTGGAGATAGTATTCGGGAGAGATCTCTTTAGAGAAATTGATCCTGTTTTCCGTAACGGGATCCGAATCGTTGATCCGCGTAAGAGGCGATGGATCGTCTACCGGGCAGGTAACGACATTGATGCCACCAAAATATTCTATGAGCGGTTTTGGCTCTCCCTCTACGCCCAGGCCGAACAACAACCGCACCAGTCCCTCGGGGTTGGAGGCATCACCGTCCAGGACCATGACCTCATAGGCTTTTCGCTGCAAAACAGTTGCCATCACGGCAACCAGGGTGCTCTTGCCGCTGCCACCCTTTCCGCAGACCAATATTCGTTTCCCGCGAAGCGGTTTGCTAGATTGCCGGGTAAGAGTCATTTGTGCCATTTAAACCTTTCTGATTAACCGGGTAGTAGAGTGGCTAGAAGCTGCCGAGGCATATCTCCGAGAGTATAAAGGCACTAGAACGCTCCGTCGTCTCCTCGCCTGGACAGCAGCCTTTCGCCTTTTCGGCTGAGCGACCAGATCCGTGCCTGCCTGCTGAACAAGCATGCCGCATGCATTGGACAGCGCTCGCAAGGAACCGAACATTCCCCAACGACGGCTTTCAAGTAACCTTGTCGCGTCAACTCATCGAGCATATTTTCTGTGAGCGCGTGACTGACGCCCAGCCTGCGCGCAAGCTCAGCGCTGCATTCTGTTCCCTTCGACGCTACTATGCGCAACAGTATTTCGAGCACGTCATACTCCAATTTCCAGCCACCTGGCACCCTGATACACGATCACGCCGGCGCTCAGCGCGATCAGCAACAACAAGATCAAGCCAAAGAGAGTCCAGCGCCAGCTTCGTGTTTCCTGATGCATGACCGCCACTGTCGCAACACAAGGAACGAAAAGCATGGTCACGGCCAGAAATGACAGGGCCGTAGCCGGAGACACAACTGCAGCCATCGTCTCGGCGAATCCTCTGCCCTCTTCACCCGTAGCGTAAAGAATCCCCAGGGTAGCGATGGCATTTTCTTTGGCAACGAAGCTGCTTATCAACGCCACGATCATGCGCCAGTCCATTCCCATGAGTTGTCCAATGGGTTCCAGGCTTTGTCCAAACCGGGCCAGGTAACTCTGTTCGACATCGGGGCCCGGGAAACTACTGAGCGCCCAGACAACAATCGAGACGAGCAGTATGATCGTGCCTGCCTTGCGCAGGAAGGCCCAGGTGTTGTTCCACACAAAATGTCCAATCGATCGCAGGTTGGGCAGATGATAAAGAGGCAATTCCATAATGAATGCCGCATGCTGCCCTCGGAACACCGTGTGGTTAAGGGCAATCCCCACAACAGCAAGAACAAGCATGTTGAGCGATACGAGGCCCCAGGAAACCATCACGGCCTGGTTGCCGAAAAAAACCGGCGTCAACAGTGCCAATATCAGCAGCCGGGCGCTGCAGGGTACCAGCGGTGCCAGCAGGATCGTGAGGAGCCGTCCGCTTTGAGATTCGATCACGCGCGCACCCATCACCGCGGGCACATTGCAACCAAACCCAAGAAACAAGGGCAGAAAACTCTTGCCGTGCAGGCCGAGTAAATGCATGAAGCGGTCCATTACATAGGCCGCGCGTACCAGGTAACCGGTGTCCTCCAGAAAGGCGAGCGCAGAGAAAAAGACGACCAGGATGGGCACAAAGGTGACCACGATACCCGCTCCGCCGAGAACCCCGTGGACCAGGAGATCCGTTAGCCACGGTGGCGCCTTCGCAAGCGTCGCTGCTAGCCAGCCTTGAAGCTGCTCGACGACAAAAACATCCAGCCAGTGCTGAATGGGCGCAGCAACAGTGAAGGTCAGCCAGAAGACCAGGGTGAACATTGCCAGCAACAGCAACAAACCCCAGAGTGGATGCACCGCTATCCGGTCCAGGCGATCGGTAAGACTGACCTGTCCAAGGCCAGGATGCATCACCGCTGCACGCACCATCCGGGCGATCCAGTCGTAGCGGCCACTGGCGATGTCCAGCACAGCGTCCTCGTGTTCCTTGAGCAGGATCGCAATCGATGACCAGTCATTTTCAGGCAGCCAGGATTGGGCCTTGTCGGTGACCTCTCTATCGCCCTCAAGCAACTTTAGTGCGATCCATTCCTCCCGATAGGGGTCGGGAACATGCTTGGTCAGCAGGGTGCGGACTTGCGCCAACACGTCTCGGTGCGACTCGGCGATCTCTGGTCGTACCGGCCGAAAAGTGGCCGGCTCTCGCGCCAGGTGTTCGGCCGTCGTAATAAGTTCGGAGACGCCCTGGTTCCTGGTCGCAACCAGGGGGATCACGGGCAATCCGAGTGCAGCCGCCAACACATGGGGTTCAATGTGAATGCCCTGTCCCTCGGCCACATCCATCATATTCAGCCCCAGCACCACAGGTGCCGGCAATACCAACAATTCCGCCAGCAGGTAGAGATTCCGTTCCAGGGCCGAAGCATCGGCAATCATCACGACGACATCCGGCTCCTCATGCACAATAAAGTCACGTGCAATGCGTTCCTCCTCGGAATTGGCCGTCAGGCTGTAGGTCCCTGGTAGATCAACAATGCGCAGGTGCGCTCCATCGCGGGACAGCGAGCCTTCCTTACACTCGACCGTCATGCCAGGCCAGTTGCCCACACGTTGGCTGAGGCCAGTTAGAAGGTTGAAGATGGTTGACTTGCCCACATTGGGCTGACCGGCAAGCCCCACCACGATGGTTCTTTCAGGGTGTGCGGGATTACCAGCGCGTTTTAGTGGCTCATTCGGCTGCATCTGGCTGCTCACGGTCCGATTCCTTCACCAGGATCTTCGCCGCCACGCCACGGCCCAGCGCAATGCGCGTGTCTCGGACCAGCACTAACAAAGATCCATGTGCCGGATTCTGCAGCACTTCGATTTGGCAGCCGACCGAAATGCCCATACCGGCCAAACGGCTCGCAAATCCCCTGCCACCTCGCAATTCACTAACGACTGCCCGCATACCTGGATTGAGTCGATCGAGAAAGATATCCTGTTGCTTCAACATTATTTTTGCATCCATATTCCGGGCTTTTCAGGGGACAGGCAAACCCTTACGGCAGCTCTTCGAATCTTCGAGCCCCTAATAACATTTCGGTAACCTTTTGGTATATCCTGGATTGCATTGCACCGCACCCCGATGATCTTGTAATAATCCTTGAACTCCATCGGTTTCTCCATCCCATTCCAGCCATGTGCTGAGTGCACCCTGAATCGTCATTATTATCAGTCAGTTACTGGTTTCCGCATAAGGAAGGCACTGCAGTTTCTGCCTGCCGGGAGGCAGCCTGAACCGCCTGATGCCGCATCAACACCTGCCAGCTAGTGGATAATGTTTCCAACAAACGGGATATTGACTTGGATCAATGTCCAATTTGGACCTTTATAATAGTATCCCTTCAAAGATAGCAGGATTAGCAGTAGTCATCTTCTGCCAAAAGGCTACAATCAGTTTCATGATTGTTCCCGGTCAAGTACCTGAAGGTAATAATAAAGTCGCAACCGAAACATGCACCCGTAATTCTTCATCCCCAGGGAGTACTGCGATATGTCCAAAATCACCACAAATGAAGCCTTCAGAGAATCACTAAGTTCGCTTACGCTCGCGCAACAGCGCGCGGTTGGCGCCAGATTCATAGCAAACGTGCTGGATCTGGCACACGATAGCTGTATTAAACAGGCACAAGCCATTCTCGATAAGATCGATGATATATCTGCCGAGGACCTTGAAAATGCCTACCGCTCTGCACATTCAGTCTATGTGCACACGTCTCCCCGGTCCCATTTTTCGCTTCTGGACTACAAGCAACAATCAGAACATTTTGTCGCCGAAGCCTGCATGCACTGCCTTGCGCCAACGTATTATGAAGCCAAAAAACACCACTTGGCCGAGAGAGTGTCGATGTACTGCATTATGGCGCGGACCTGTGCCAGCATTGACCATGAGGGAAACTATCCAAAGTTCACGGATACAGAAGATCTGGTAAAAAAGGAAGTAGACGCCCAATATGAGATACTCAGTGAGTATCTGGAAAGCATCTAATATTTAGGGTGTAGTTAGCTCTTCATTCTGCTTGGTGTACGACGAGAACATCAACAATGGCGGTCTGCACAACGCTGTTCGCAGTTGAGCAAGCATTCCTTTGATTCCATCTTTGCCATGGGAACATACGACTATCAAGTCGATACCATGTCCCTATGCATACTGCACAATCTCCCTGCTAGCTGAGTGAGTGCTAACCACTACTTCGAGTGCCACACCTGACTGACCAATGCGAGCAGATAGTGTTTCAAGGTAGCTGAGGGCGCGATCGGTTAAGTATTTCTGAGGATCCACATCCTGGGGAGGAACCACACTGACCGGCATATCCTCAGGAAAATGTTCGATCACGTGAAGCAGGGTTAGTTGTTCACCAAAACAACCCGCTAAAGCATCTGCCGTTTTTACCCCTTTTTCACCCGCTTCGGAATAATCTGCTGTCATCAGGATATTCTTAACCGTCCATATTTAATTCCACCTTACTCGCATTTGTCAGGTATGCGACGAACGTAGAATTTCTGTCCTTCATACTCCGTCAGCTTTAGCTGTTCATCAGCAATCAATTGTTCTACCACGCGCCAATGAGTTCCTGCCTTATCCAGAAATTTGCGCACCGCTTCTTCGCGCATCGGGTGTACGGATGTAATCGACAACAGATCCTCCGCCACGTCACCGGTGAATGCGAAGGCGTTGCCTTCATAACCTGTCAGCAGTTCCAAATTTTTAACTTTTCGGGAAATGACCTGATAAACACGATTCAAGCTCGCTTCGTCCGGTGCGTGAACGTTCTTCTCCGTTGGCGGCCGCGTAGGAACAGAGAGATAGGCCATATCAGGGCAGAGTTTACCCAGAAAGCCCGCCAAATCGTTTGCCGTATGGTCATTATCATTCAAACCCTTGACGATCATGGACTCCGTCGCCAACGTCCCTTTGTAAGAATCAGCAAAGACTGACATCCCTTCCAATATAGCCTGATGATCAAGAGATGGATGGGGCCGGTTGATC
Organism: Gammaproteobacteria bacterium; assembly: GCA_049664445.1. Lineage (GTDB taxonomy): Bacteria > Pseudomonadota > Gammaproteobacteria > UBA9214 > UBA9214 > UBA9214. The sequence continues at coordinate 610 of JBATFE010000307.1, read as the reverse complement.
CGGCGCCACAGGGGGTCATCAATGGCATCCACTTTGAGTGAAACCCAGTCCGCCTTCATCAGGGTTTTCCGGACCTCTTCGCGCCATATCAGGGATGCATTGGAGATGATTGCGACAGGGATGCCCAATGGGCGCAGACGTTCGATGGTCTCGCTCAACCCCGAGTCCAGTGTGGGTTCACCGTCCGGGACAAAGGTCAAATAGTCAACACGATTGCCCTTTTCCCGAGTCTGTATGAGGTGTTTCTTCACCTCCTGAAAGATCTGATCCGGCGTATAGAATTTACGCGGGACTATCTCGACGGCTCGGGTTGGTCCAACCTGGCAATAGACACAGGAATAGGAACAGGCCTTGGGCGGGATGTTGTTTATGCCCAGACTGCGCCCCAGGCGGCGTGATGGAACGGGGCCAAAAGTCAGCACAGCAATGCCTCTTTGATACAGCAATCAAGACAATTGGCCGCATTGGGATCAGCCATCTATCCTACCTCGACATTCCGACTCAGCTAATCAACTCCACGATGACATCGGAGACCAACCCCGACATCAGGGCATGATTAAGACCCCTTTCCTCAAGTTCAGAAGTAAACCTGTTACCAAAGTCGCCTGCT
>JBATFE010000306.1:0-3823 GCA_049664445.1 Gammaproteobacteria bacterium | reverse complement strand
ATGTGCCAGACAAGGGACTTGCCCATACAGGACTGGGTAAAGCTGGCGGTGAAACGCGCACGCCTGACGGGCCAGCCGGCCGTGTTCTGGCTGGACAGCAAGCGCGCGCACGACGCGAACCTGATCGCCAAAGTGGAGCGCTACCTGAAAGATCACGATACCAGTGGACTGCAGATACTCATCAAGTCACCGGTTGAGGCCATCCAGTACACGCTGCAGCGCGTCAAGGCGGGAGAGGACACGATCTCGGTCACCGGCAATGTATTGCGTGATTACCTGACGGATTTATTCCCGATCCTGGAGCTGGGCACCAGTGCCAAGATGTTATCCATCGTGCCGCTGCTGGCCGGCGGCGGTCTCTATGAAACCGGCGCGGGGGGGTCCGCACCGAAGCATGTACAGCAGCTGGTAGCGGAAAATCATCTGCGCTGGGACTCGCTCGGGGAATTCCTGGCGCTGGCCGTGTCACTCGAGGACCTGGCGCAGAAAACCGCCAGTAACAAGACACAGGCGCTGGCCGATGCCCTCGACAAGGCCAACAGCCGCTTCCTGAATACCAACAAATCCCCTTCGCGCAAGGTCGGTGAGCTGGATACCCGAGGCAGTCACTTTTACCTGACGCTGTACTGGGCGCAGGCCCTGGCAGAGCAGGAGGGTGACCGGGCGCTGCAGGCGACCTTTGCGCCGATTGCAAGGCAGCTGGCCGACAACGAGCAAACCATCGTGGCTGAGCTCAACAGCGTCCAGGGGCAGCCGGCGGAACTGGGCGGCTACTACCGTCCGGACCAGGCGCTGACCTCAAGGGTGATGCGCCCCAGCGCTACCTATAATGCGATCATCGACCGTCTGAATTAAATGAACAGGGGCGCAGGATATCGCTGTATTTGAGTCGGTAGGGCGTATGCCGTGCACCATGGAACTGGTATAGTAGCGCCGTACACAATAACAACCCGACCAATACCCGTGGGTCATTTGGTCGTTACCAGGCGAAAGATTTATCATGACACCGGGCAACAGGTTGACGCATGGATACAACAACAGATCCTGCTTTTGAGTTCGTCAAGCGCTTAAGTCAGGAACTGGCTCGCAATGATTTTGATTTACCGCCGTTCCCCGATACGGCATTGCGGGTCCGTGAGGCACTCAACGATCCGGATGTGTCAATAGAAAAACTGGGCAAGATCGTTCTGTCTGAACCGACGCTGACTGCGCGCCTGATGCGCATGGCCAATTCAGCCATGATGCATCGTGGCACGGTCGAGATCACCGACATCAAGACCGCTATCTCCCGGGTCGGGCTCGACATGGTGCAGAATGCCGCGGTATCGCTTGCTGCGAATCAGGCGTTTAATGCCTCTGTCGGCAGCTCGTTGCGCGATCACCTCGATACAATCAGGAGACACAGCACCAGGGTCTGTGCGCTGGCCTATTTCCTTGCAAAAAAGGTGCAGAGCTCCGGAAAACCGGATGAGGCGATGCTTGCCGGGCTGCTGCATGCCATTGGCAAGTTTTACATCCTGACGCGTGCGGATGATTTTCCGGAATTGTTTGCCAATGCGGACGCACTGGAAGTCTTGCTGGATGAATGGCATACCGGTGTTGGACGGGCCATCGTCGAATCCTGGGGATTTCCGGAAGAGATCGCGAATGCCGTGGATGAATACCAGCTGGTCGACCGGGAAAGGTTTGGCCAGGCAGACATAACGGATATCGTTATCGTGGCCAATCTTCTCGCCAGGGCTGATGAGGAACCGGCCACGGAACAGCCCGACCTGGATCAGGTGCCCTCCTTGCTACGCATGAAGATTGACGCTGAGACGGTGCGCAACCTCGTACGGGAGTCGGAGGAGGAAATACGCTCCATGATACAGGCGCTGGCCAGCTGACAGCAGCGGATCGTATCCGCGATAACTCACTCATGCACATCAAAGCAGCGTACAGCCCGGCCGGTTGCCGCGGAGTCGCATCGCCCACTTCAGCTCTCTGGCCAGTTGCTGCTGTGCCGGCAGTGCCTGCTCGAATATCTCACGTGCCTTGTGGAACTCGAGTATCTTTACATCGCGGATATCCGGCTGAATAAACACCGTCGGCCGCTGCTGCTTGAGTTTCTCCAGCAGAATGTTTCTGCTCATCACTGTAAAGCCCTGCAGCAGCACGCTCATCGATGACAGCGTCTCGCCGTCCGGAATGCTGCGGCGGCCACTGACATCGATGGCGATGACAATGTCGCACTCATCCTGCACGCGGTCATAGGGCAGGGGGTTGGCTACACCGCCGTCGACCAGCATGTGTCCCTTCACATCCACTGGCGGAAACACCCCGGGCACCGCCATGCTTGCCTGCAGGGCCGGTAGCAGGGCGCCGGATTTCATAATGACCTCGCGGCCGGTCAACAGCTCGGCCGTAATCACCTTCAGTGGGATCTTGAGACCGCTGAAGTTTCTCACCGGCAGCACCTCGCCCAGCCAGGCGATGAAGTCGGTGCTGTCGAGCAGGCCGCCGCCGGCAAAAGCCGGGTCGATAAAATCCAGCCAGCGGATCGACTTCGGCAGTGCGAACAAGGAGTGCTCCGCATCGCCCTGGTCGACGAAGAACTGCTCCACCTGGGCACGGATCTCCTTTCCGGACAGGCCGGCGGCATACAGCGCCCCGATAATGGCACCGATGCTGGTGCCGGCAATGATGTGCGGGCGAATGCCCATCTCATCCAGCGTCTCCAGCATCAGGATGTGCGCCAGGCCCTTCGCACCGCCACCGCCCAGCGCCAGCCCGACGCGTTTTTCTCCGCCGTTGCAGCCGCTGCAGGCAACCAGCGCACTGGCCACGCCGAGCTGCAGAAAGGCGCGGCGTGACAGGGTCAGGGGTGTGCGTGTATCCGGCATGGCAGCATCAGTATAACGAGCTTGGCGCCGTAGCAGGCTACGTCCGCGAAAAGTCGCTGCTTACCAGGCCTGCCGGGTCGCGTTGAGCTTCCTGTCGATGCGCTGGCGGCGATGCTGGCTGGCCGGGGTGGGTGGCAGCCGCTCGCAGCAGCGTTGGGCGGCACCGAGGTCCTTGCTGATGTGCTCGTGGTACTTGGCGAGTCGCTCGATGGACTCGAGGCAACCCCCGGCGGCGAGTGTTTCCCAGACAGCGACGGCCTGTGACCAGTGTCCGGCCCGACGCAGCAGTCGTGCCAGAAGGCGCTTGCCGTCAGCGCATAAAGCCGTTGCATTTTCCTGCAGCAGGGTGCGCGCCTGATCTTCATCATCGCAATCACACAGCCAGCGGGCGAGCGCATGCAGGTCGACGTCAAAGTCCCCGGGATCCTTGATCGCCTGTGACAGCGCCGCGTGTGCAACGGCCAGCGAGAGGATGTCCTGGCGGTTGTGTTCGACCACCCTGATGAGCGCTTCCGACTGAGCCTCGCGGAGGTAACGAAACCAGGCCGCAGGTGCCTCGCTGCCGGGCAGATCATCAACACGCCGGAAACCGAGCAGTCTCTCTTCAACGCTCAGCAGACGGCAATCGTTCCAGCGTTTTCCAAACAGGCGCCGCACCGGGTGCAGCAGGTCGAGGTGTGCAAGCGTCTCAAAGGCGGGTTGCAGTCCCTGCATGCGGAAGCGACTGACTAGCAACGGCAGGTCGTAGCTCTTGCCGTTGTAACTTACCAGCCGGTCAGTGTCAGTCAGTGTCTCCGCAAAGGCCGACAGTGCAGCGGCCTCGGCCGCGAAGCGGGTGATCAGCCATTGCGTCAGCTCGATTGCGTCTGCCTCGACAACGGCCACGCCCAGCAGGAAGGCGAGGGTGCCGCTGCCGCCGGACAGGCCGGTGGTCTCGGTAT
>JBATFE010000305.1:0-2979 GCA_049664445.1 Gammaproteobacteria bacterium | reverse complement strand
TTGCACTTGACCCCGAGATCCTGTTTTTCGATGAGCCCTCGGCAGGGCTGGATCCGATCAGTTCGCGGCGACTCGACGACCTGATACTGGAACTGCGTGACAGCCTCGGCACCACCATCGTCGTCGTGACCCATGAGCTGGCCAGCATCTTCGCCATTGGCGACAACGCGGTTTTTCTCGACGCGGAAACGCGTACCATGATTGCAACCGGTGACCCGAAGACACTGCGGGACGAAAGCCCCGACCCGCGCGTCAGACGATTTCTCAATCGAGGTGAGATATGAGCAAGCAAGCCAACCCCACCCTGATCGGCATCTTTGTCGCGGGCGCCATCGGGCTGATCGTGGCGGGCATCCTGATCATCAGCGGTGGCAAGCTGCTGTTAACCGACAAGACCAACTACGTCCTCTACTTCCAGGGCTCGGTCAAGGGGCTCAACATCGGCTCCCCGGTCAGCTTTCGCGGCGTCAATATCGGCACCGTGACCGATATCCAGCTGGTGGTCGGCGAACAGGAATCTGATATCCGCATACCGGTGATTATCGAAATCGACAACACAAAGTTCCTCAGCAGCCAGACCGGCAAGTCAATGCTGGCCGATGGTGACAGCATCGCCGAACTGGTCAAGGCCGGCCTGCGTGCCCAGCTGCAGTTGCAGAGCCTGCTGACCGGCCAGCTGTTCATCCAGATCGATTTTTTTCCCAATACACAGGCTAACCTGGTCGAAGACAACAGGTACCGACGGTCATACAAGGAAATACCCACCGTCCCCACGCCAATCGAGATAATCAGCAATCTCCTGGAAGATTTGCCCGTGGACAAGATCAGGGACCAAACCCTGTCCATTATCGAGGGGATCGACAGGCTGGTAAATTCCGAGGACCTGTATCAATCGATCTCTGCACTGCGCGCGTTACTGGAAGATTCTCGCCAGCTGGTCACCAATCTCGACCGGCAGGTCGAGCCGGTCGCCAGCAACGTCAACCTGACACTGAATGATGCCCGCAAGGCCCTGCAAAAGGCCGGCACTGCACTGGAGGGTGTTAGCGGCACGATGAAGCAGGCTGATACGACACTGCAATCGGCCGATGCGCTGTTCAGTGACGAGCAGGTCCTGACCGCGCTCGATAACGCCCTCAATGAAATCGCGTCGGCCGCTTACGCCGTCCGCATCCTGGCCGAGGCCATCAACAACCAGCCCGAGTCCCTCATCAGGGGCAGACACTAGAGCGGAGAAACCACATGCGTCCGATATTCCACACCTTTTTGGTCGGCCTCTGCCTGGCACTGCTCACCGGCTGCGGCACCACAAAGCCATCCAGGTATTACCTGCTGACACCGGTCGCGGAGGACACTGCCGGCGTGGCGAGCATCCCGGCACCTGCACTGGGAATCGGGCCGGTTGACTTTCCCGCCTATCTCGACCGCACGGAGATTGTCATCCGTAACCGCGGCAACGAGCTGAACTATGCCGGCGCAGACCGCTGGGCGGAGCCACTGAAGTCGGCGTTCAGCCGTACCCTTGCAGAAAACCTGTCGATCATGCTGCCCACCGACCGGACAGTGATTCACCCCTGGCCACGATCGACCATGATTGATTATCAGGTGATGGTTAACGTCACCCGTTTCGATGCCGACGCCGGTGGCACGGTTATGCTCACAGCAGCCTGGGAGCTCATCCGCTCCAGTGACGGCACCCTCATGAAGGCCAACAAGGCGAGCTACACCGAAGCCGCCGGCAGCAGCAACTACGCGGCAGTGGTGGCGGCACAGAGCCGTGCCGTGGAGCGGCTTAGCCTGGACATTGCAGCAGCAATCAGCGGCGCCGTATTGCCCGCTGGCCAGTCGAGGTGATCATCAGTGAGTAACAAAACAGAATCCGGCCAATTCTTGTGAAACCATCATAGTCTGCCGCGAAGCCACCCACTTACTCATCAAGGTTGCATTGTTAAGTTATTATGACTGCTTGACCTGGCCGACAAGGTATAGCAGTAATGCAGCCCCGACAATTGCAGCAACTATTGAACCAATTAAACCTCCCCCCGAGATACCCAGCAAACCAAATGCAAGACCACCAATGACTGCGCCTAAAATGCCGAGAACCATATCACCGAGCAGACCAAAACGAGCGCCTTTCATAAATTCATCCGCTAACCAACCTGCTATGGCACCTATGGCTAGAAATATCATCAATCCTTGTGCTTCCATAGTCTTGCCTCCGTTATAGGTCCTTGTCAGTGGGACGGGCCGCATTATCTCATGCATTAGTTCGACGAGGAGGTTTTTTCACAACAGGCGGGTAGCAATCATTCCCTGACACCAGAATCAGACCTTTCCTGCAAGCACTGACGGCTATGTATGACAGACCCCACCGCGGCGATGCCCCGTTTTCTGTTCCGAACCGGGACAGCAGGCAAATCTATTTTGCGGCCTGTTGGTTGTCAGGGTGGTGCGCGCCAAGACCCTGGCCGAACCTGTGGTTGACGGCCTGCTTCAGAGTTTCAGATAGCGCAGTCTTTTCCGATTCACCCAGCACCAGGTCAGGCCCCCGACCACGGCAACCATCAGAACGGAGGCGATGACCAGTAGAAGGCTATTCAATATGTCCATAATTGCATCCCACAAAGTTTTTACTATTTTTAGGAAATACTGGAAAAGCGAAATAACACCGAGAAATGGTGCAACCAAATAGCCGCCGAAGCAGATGCCAGCAGCTATCAAGAAACCATTTGCTGCTTTGAATCCTCCTCGTTCATTCACTTTTCAAACTAGTGTCCGTCCATAAAGGCAGTAATTTCTCTCGCAAAGACGCAAAGGCGCCAAGAAAGAAATATCAGTATGTTTTTATAACAATGACTTATACCTCTGCGATCTTTGCGTCTTGGCGAGAGTTTTTTCTTTTTGGATGGGTATTATCTAATAGTTATACTTGACTTGTACAAGTGGTTGCTCTAGTTTTCAGGTCTCAGTATGGCACTC
>JBATFE010000304.1:0-2001 GCA_049664445.1 Gammaproteobacteria bacterium | reverse complement strand
GCCATGAAGGGTGATGACAAGGCAGCCATCGAGGCAAAGCTCGCCGAACTGGGCGAGAAATCCGGCAAGCTGGCGGAGCGCGTCTACAAGGAACAGGCCGGGCAGGGCGCGGCCGAGGGTGCAGCGGCACCGGAAGCAGAGGCGGGTGCGGCGGGCGATGATGTCGTCGACGCCGAGTTTGAAGAAGTGAAGGATGCTGATAGCAAGTAACGGCATCCCCCTTTTTCACGGCTGAGCAAAGATCCGGGCCCGTGTGAAACGGGACCGGATTTTTGCCGTACAGCGGTTTCTCATGCAGTGCCGCTGAACGGGTACAACAACTTGGTGTGCCAGCTGAACAGGCCAACTGTTGCTGACCGGACGGGTATAGTATGTGCAGTCCAGTGTACGACGTGTGGTTTTTTAAGGTTACAACTCAGAAACAGATAAATGCTCAACAACTATGTCAAAGCGTGATTACTACGAAGTGCTGGGTGTCGCCAGAAATTGCAGTGAGGCCGAATTAAAAAAGGCCTACCGGCGCGCCGCACAAAAGCACCATCCGGACCGTAACCAGGGTGATGCCGGTTCCGAGGATAAATTCAAGGAGTGCAAGGAAGCCTTTGAAGTACTGAACGATTCACACAAGCGTGCTGCCTATGACCAGTTCGGGCACGCCGGGGTCGACCCCTCCATGGGCGCCGGTTTTGGACGTGGCGCTGCCGGTGCCGGCGGTTTCAATGACATCTTCGGCGACGTGTTTGGCGATATCTTCGGTGGCGGGCGTGGTGGCGGTCAGCGTGTCTATCGCGGTTCTGATTTGCGTTACAACCTGGAGCTTTCACTGGAAGATGCGGTCGCCGGCACCGAGGTAAAGATCCGCGTGCCGACACTGGTTAGCTGCAGCGCCTGCGGCGGCAGCGGTGCGAAAAAAGGCAGTTCACCGACTACCTGCACCACCTGTGGCGGCCATGGCCAGGTGCGCATGCAGCAGGGCTTTTTCTCGGTGCAGCAAGCCTGTCCGCATTGTCAGGGCAAAGGCACTATCATTTCCGATCCGTGCAGCACCTGTCGGGGCAAGGGCAGGGTACAGGAACGCAAGACCCTCTCGGTCAAGGTGCCGGCCGGTGTTGATAACGGTGATCGTATTCGCCTTGCAGGTGAGGGTGAAGCCGGTGAGAGCGGTGGACCGCCAGGCGACCTTTATGTACAGATACGGGTCAAGGAACACCCCATTTTCAAGCGCGAGGAAAGCGATCTTTATTGCGATGTGCCCATCAGCTTTGTGACAGCCGCGCTGGGTGGCGAGCTGGAAGTGCCTACACTGGGCGGGCGGGTCAGCCTCAAGATTCCACCAGAGACGCAAACGGGCAAGATGTTCCGTATGCGTGGCAAGGGTGTAAAGCAGGTGCGTGGCGGTCCCGTGGGCGACTTGCTCTGCAAGGTCACGGTCGAGACACCCGTCAACCTGACGCGTAAACAGAAGGACCTGTTGAAGGAATTTTACGGTCATGTGGAAGAAGGGGGGGAGCGCCACAGTCCGCAGGCATCGTCGTGGGTAGATGGTGTGAAGAAGTTTTTTGATAATCTCGCCGGGTAAACCCTGTGCGGGTATCCGTATTAAATCTTGATTTTTTGATGACGGGTTTTTTACATTAGGTTTCGCCCGTTCGGGCAGTGGTGCCTCTTTAACCTTCTTATTTCGCCCATTCGGGCGAGATACTTTTCTTTGCTCGCCAAAGAAAAGTATCCAAAAGAAAGGCGATCCCGATGGCTTGCCCGCTACGCGGGTCCCCTGCGCTTCTCGTAAAGCCCGGCGCTCGCGCAACTCGCTACGCTCAAACAGGCGCGAGCTTCATCCGGTCTTTACTGCGATGCTCGGCCGCGCCAGACGGGGGGAAGTCAAAACCAACACCCAACACCCAAGCCTGCCACCCATTACCCGTTTGCGCTCACCGAGTACCGCAGCCACTCCGGGAACAAGGCGCGCACCCTGTCTGAGCGAATCGAGCGCAGCGAGAT
>JBATFE010000303.1:0-3468 GCA_049664445.1 Gammaproteobacteria bacterium | reverse complement strand
GGATGATATCCTGGCACTGCTGTGCGAGGAACTTACGCTGCTGGTCAAGGTATCGACTCGCGAGGTCGAGCAGGAGATCAAAAAACGCGGCCGCCCCGTCAGCTGATGACGATCATCGGTGTCATGCCCGCAGATCAAACAGCGCTTGCAGCAGGACGAAGCCACAGGATGCAATAAACCCGGCTGCCGGAATCCAGCGTGGCACACACATGATACCGGCAGGCTGTTCGCCCCTGTTTTTCAGACGCCAGAGTGACAGGTTCACGAGACAGAAGACCAGTAGTAAAAAATAGCTGGTGGATTTCGCCAGCGTTTCTATCGGCAGGTACAGCGCCATCACCAGCACCGCAGTCGACACACTGACCGTAGCCACTACCGGAGTACGCGTCACTGCATGCACCCTGGCAAATATCAGCGGCAGCCAGCGCTTGCGGCCCATACCATAGCAGACACGGCTCGCCATGATGATCTGGATCAGTGCACCATTAACGACAGCAAACAGGCTGATCAGGGTAATCAGTAACGGTTCCCGTCCGGTCACGGCCTGATACAGGTAGGCAAGCGGAGCCTGCACCCCTGCCAGCGTCTCGACCGGCACACTGGCCACCGCCACCAGGGCTATCATGAAATACAGCAGCGTCGACAGCAGCAAGGCGGCAAGGATTGCACGCGGCAGATTAATCTCCGGCCGGCGCACTTCCTCGGCCACATTCACCATGTCCTCAAATCCGATGAAGGCATAAAAGGCGAGGAAACCGCCGGCGAACACACCGTACCACACGCCGCCCTGCAGCAACGGCCTGAAATCCGCCATCTCCGGCTGCAACTGCAACAGGCCGGGGGCCGCCACCTGGATAACAAGCAACAAACCCGCTATCTCCAGCACCGTTAACAGTGCGGCGACAGCGACAGATTCGGCAATACCCCATACCGAGAGCCCGCCCAGCAGCAACACCAGCAGCGGCATCACCAGTACATCAGGAAGCGACACCAGCACCTGCAGGTAACCGGCAAAGCCGCGGATAATGGCCGCTGCAGAGACGATACCGGCCATGATGATAAGCAGTCCGACCAGCCTTGAGAGTGCAGGCAAACCAATACCCTCCTGCACATACACGGCCTCCCCGGCACTGACCGGATAACGGGCAACCAGTTCTGCATAGGTAAACGCGGTCAGGCAGGCCAGCAACGATGCCAGCAGGAAGGAAAGCGGCGCAAACATACCGGCATGCGAGACTACCTCACCCAGCAGTACATAGATGCCGGCCCCGATGATATTACCCAGTCCATAGAAGATCACCAGCGTCAGCGACAGCGAACGCTTCAGGGCGGGCTGTTGCCTTTCTGCAGCATCCTGGGTAACTGCCATGACGGCATTATGGCATATCCGCCATGCGGTAAAAGGCACTGGCCGCGAGTGCGGGCGGCAACTGATGAGAGTGTTTTTCTTTACCGGCTTGCGGCGTGTTTATTGACGGTCATCAAGGCGGACAGCGGGATATATGCTATATATACAGCAAGACGGTGAAGATCGATTGATACAGGGAAGTGCATAACACCCGGCCGGGTTGTTCACCGGGTGTTATGCTTACGCCAGCGTCTGCGGCAACCCGGGTTGCCACAACGCTGGCTTTTTACATCAGACCCGCTGAGCGGCAAACCGCAATGCCAGCCTGACCATGCAAACCCGGGGTGCTAGCGTAGCGGGGGTGCCGGCGGGTAAGACGGACGCATCGGGTTTTGTATCCACGGCGGCAATTCAGGTCGTCCAGCGGCTGCCTGCGGCATGCTTTGCTCATCAACAAACTCGCTGCGATGCTTTTCCATGTACGCCATCCGTTCTTCCGGTGGCATGCTCATCATGTTGGCACGCATGGCAGCCATCCGGTTACGTCGCTCTTCAGCCTGCTTGCGCAGTTCCTCGTGGCGACTCGCCACTTCATCCTGTTGTTCCAGCATGGTTTTAAGTATATCTTCCTGATTTTCAATCAGATAATTGCGCCGTTCTTCAGCCCGGTTACGCATGGCCTCCTGTTCCTTGATCAATTTTTCCAGGCGCTCCTCTCGTTGTTGAAGGAAGGCCTCCATGCGCGCATCCAGGTAGTTCTGTCTTTCCTCACGCTGTCTGGCTGCCTGCTCCTCGCGCTGCTGCCGCTGTTTTTCAAAATACGCCTGTTGTTGTTCGCGGTACTTCTGCATCGCCTGCTCGCGCTCGCTCTGGGGGCGTTGTCCCGGTACAGGTCGCTGTGCACGCATGCGCTCCATGTCCGCCTGGTGTGCGGCATGCTGTTCTTCCATCTCCGCATCGCGCATCGGGCGCTGTGCGCGCAGCTGTTCCAACTCCGCCCGGTGTGCAGCGCGCAGCGCCTCCATCTCCGCCTCGAGTGCGGCACGTTGTTCTTTCAACTCCGCCTCGCGTGCAGCGCGCAGCTCTTCCATCTCCGCATCGCGCGCGGCACGCTGTTCTTTCATATCCGCCTCACGTGCGGCACGCTCTTCTTTCATCTCAGCCTCGCGTGCAGCGCGTTGTTCTTCCATCGCCGCATCACGCACAGGAGGTTGCGCACGCATGCGCTCCATGTCCGCCTGGTGTGCAGCACGCTGTTCCGCTATCTCCGCATCGCGTGCGGCACGCTCTTCTTTCATCTGCGCCTCGCGTGCAGCGCGCTGCTGTTCCATCTCTGCCTGTTGCTGCTCACGCAGCGACCCGCTTTGCTGAACATGCTGGTCGAATTGCTCGCGATAGGCACGGATTCGCTCCTCCATCGGGTTCGCTGGCTCGGCAGCAGGTGCAGCTGTTGCCGGGCTTTCTTCAGCCTGGACAGCGGGGAGCAACATTGTTGCTGCAATGATGCTGAAAAATACTGGTTTTAATGACATAACCGTTCTCCTTTGAAATTGTTGTGGTTTTCTCATGAAAGCATAAATGTATAGCCTGCGCAGCAATTTATTCTGCCGTGAAGGCCGTCCAAACTCCCGCATAAGCCGGTCATACAACCAGGCAATTTGATCGCCTGGCTGACATACCATCCACCCACGTCCCCGGCAGACCGGACATTAACGTGGAAGACTGCAACACAAGCTCCATGGCTATCAGTCCCCTCTAGTGACTGGTACCGGCGGAGCGATGAATTTTATTATAGACATTATACTTGCCCGATGGCTTGTTCATGGGAATACGCCTGATTTCCTCGAGGGTCGCTGCATCGTAGACCAGCAGTGCACCGTCGTTTTCCCAAATACTGACAAGCACATAGCGGCCGTCACGGGTAAATTCGACATGCGCTGATGTCTTGCCCGGAACAGGACGCAGGGTTTTCACCATTTCGAGTGTCTGCTTGTCAAACACATGCATGGCATCCTTGTCCGGCCCGAAAAACACATCCGTCCAGGCATACGGGGTATTTTCATGGCTGCGCATGAAAAATCCAGGGCCCAGGGTCGGTATCTCCCGGATCACCTTCCAGT
>JBATFE010000302.1:0-2392 GCA_049664445.1 Gammaproteobacteria bacterium | reverse complement strand
CCGGTAGTACTCCTTGCCGGCCCAGCTATAAACCGGTGCTCACGCATCAGCGAACGGCAACTATCTGGGCGACACAGGACGTTCCTGGGTTAAGCGATTGAGTTTTCAGCTAAACGTGTACTTCCGGCTAGTACAAGTCATTCCCGATAGCCTGGTGAATGTCTCAGTTCCAATTTTGACCTGCCATACAGTCGGCACGAAAGTATAGGTGGTTTATTCAGTAGCCAGTATTCTGGCTCCGAAGTATTGCACTTATTCCGGGATATACAGTTTCATTAGGAATCGCAGCCGTTCCGCAATCTAGCCGCACAGCGGCCAAAGCCGAATATTCCATTCTCGCGATTGATAACAGATACGATTTTTCAGTGATTTTGTGATCGCGAAAAAACCCTCCCGCAGAAAACGACCTCGGGCGGCTTGAGCATCACACAGTGCTCTGTGATATGCCTCACACAGAGGCAAACAACCATTGCGCATGGTTCTCTTATTTTCCCTATCCATAGTCCACCTCATCCAGCGGAAGAACGTTTCATCATGCGGTTGCCTATCGGGTGCAGCCGCATTGGGAAACCACTATCACCGGCTAGCCATACACATCCTCGCGATGCTGTATGAGGCCCTGGTAGTCGATGTAGTGACTACGGTCACATGAAAATTCCAGTCCGACCATGCCATTGATGATGTTCAACGAACCGGAACGTAGGTAGATGGTGTCGTCCTTGTGGCGTAATACGCGAATGATTCCCAGCACATCGCAGACGCGCCACGGCGGGACTACCGCATTCAACGGGTAAGAGGTACTGGGAAATGTCTTAATGAAGCCCGGTGCAAGGAATTCACCTTTTAAATACACCTGGTAGTCGAATGGATTGGCCGTGGACCATAGCGTCACCTGGCCACTGGAGAAATGGATCTTGGCATGAAAGATACCACCCTCCCGGAGCAACAGTTCAACACTTTTAAGTACATCCTCAAGATGATCGTCAAATTCATTGTCCACCCGAGACTGGCTGAACAGGAATTGCCTGATGGACGGATCACCGCGAATCTGTAACCAACGCTTAGTCATTAGCGATCCCCTCGCACTGTTGCAACACTTAAAATAGTATTCAAGTATCGTGCCGTTGTGTTTGGCATTGAATCTATTCGTTTTTCATAAGGTTGGCTTGTACGATTTGCACAACGCCTGTGCTCCGGGCACCAATTTGATGCGGAAATAGCCTAACAGTGCCTAGGCTTACCAAGATGGATGGCACGGTTATCGATACCCAAGACTGCCTCATGCAATACCTCGGACAACGTTGGGAGAGCAAACACCTTGCGTGCTATAAGGATTGCCTTCTGAATGACTGGTTCTGGCCGATCTGTGAAGTACAGTAATCCCGCTGAGCGAGGTTTTCTGTATCTAGTGTAGGTCCGAGTTTGGCCGTACCACGAAGTACAGCGACCAATCCCATGTTCCTGACTATGCAGTGACGTATGTCCGTTGTTGTCCCGAACTCGGACTAAAAGACTGATTCTATTCGCTTCCCAGATTTCAATTGACTCTCTTATTATGTAATTGACTAATTTTCATGTTATCGAAACGCCTATGCTGTATGAGATTGCTATGAAGTTCACATCCAGACTCACCTAACACTTAAAAACAACGAATATGAGACTGAACTCACATCAGTCAAATAGATTTCTCCATAGCCTGCACCAATCGACCTGCGCAGTTGTGGGACGATAAATATTCCTCGTTGGTTAATTACGTTTTATGATGGAGAGATAGATATGATGAAAAGATTCACTGTAGCTTTATGCGCTAGTGTCATGATGTTATCGACGGGTTCTGTCTTAGCCAAGGACCACAAGGCCAGCATATGCCACAACGGTTCAACTTATAATTCGGATACTCAGATGGAGGACCCGATTGCATTTGTCATCACGATTGCAGGGAGAGACATTGCACGCGCTGTGGAAAAGCACGTTGCCAATCATGGTGATTTGGAGACATATCAGGAATTGGGGGAAGGTGAAGAGTGCGAACTTCTTGATGATGGCACGGTAGCTTGTGACACCGTCATACTTTGCGGAGCAGTACTCTAAGATTTCGCGTGCAACCGACCTTGGAAGGAAACCTTATATCTTCCTGCGCCCAGCCATGCGCGTACAGCAGTATTTGGCCGTGCTTGTAAGTAGAGAAGCCCCGCATGAGCGGGGCTTCTTATTTGCTGCTATATCTGATACTGGCCGGTAGTACTCCTTCAAAAGTTCGGCGCTCGCTGAGTTTCCACGGTTAGGGAATGGCAACTCTGTACTGAAAGCAGACCTTTATGGATAGGTGGCGGGACGGTGATTTTCGATCAGAGGGCGACGTTCATCGATTGGCAAGGTTAAGTGTTAGGAT
>JBATFE010000301.1:0-3365 GCA_049664445.1 Gammaproteobacteria bacterium | reverse complement strand
TTGATTGCGCGCCGCGCGCGTACTGCTTCGTCAACTTGCATTGCATTCTCCTCACTGTTGCGGTTTCAGGATCAATGGGGTCTGACCCGAAGAGGACTTAATTAAGAGTCCTGCCACGGAAGGACACGGTACCGATTCGGGTAAGACAATTTATTTTTCCGTGTGCCTCCGTGGCCAATTGTACTTAGATATTGATGAATCTGCTTAAGTAAGCACCCTTCGGGTCAGAGCCCGTTGATTGAGGCATCTGGCAAACTCGCGCAACCCGGCGCACAATGCTGCACGCCCGCACCTGAAATCCTGCGCTATGCCAAGAAACAAACAAAACACCCTGGCCGAACAACGTCCACCCAGCCGTGATCTGCGCGTACTGAAGCAGCTGTTCGCTTTTCTGCGCCCCTACCGCAGTGCGGTGCTGGGTGCGGTGGTCGCGTTGCTGATCGCGGCGGGTGCAGTGCTCGGTTTCGGCGTGGTCCTGCAGCGGGTTGTCGATCAAGGCCTGAGCAGCGGCTCGGGTGCGGCGCTGAACCAGGCGCTGTTGCTGTTCCTGCTGGTGGTCACGGTGATGTCGGCCTCGGTGGCAGCCCGCGTCTACCTGGTCAGCTGGATCGGTGAACGGGTGGTGGCCGATATCCGCAAGGCGGTGTTCGCCCGGGTACTGAAGCTGGAGCCGGCGTTTTTCGAAATAACACGCACCGGCGAAGTCATCTCGCGCCTGACGGTGGATACCTCGCTGCTGCAGGTGGTAGTCGGTTCGACGCTTGCGATCGCGGTACGCAACGCCCTGCTGATCAGCGGTGGACTGGTCATGCTGACCATCACCAGTGGCAAGCTGGCGTTGCTGGTATTGCTTGGCGTTCCCCTGGCGGTGATACCGCTGTGGCTGCTAGGGCACCGGGTGCGCAGCCTGTCGCGCAGCAGCCAGGACCGGATTGCCGATATCGGCGCCATGATCGATGAAGTGTTGTACGGTATCCGCACCGTGCAGGCGTTCTGTCACGAGCGCATTGACCAGCAACGTTACGGCGAACAGGTGGAGTCCGCTTTCGGTGCCGCCATTCGGCGCACCCGCGTCAGCGCGCTGCTCACGGCGACGGTGATGCTGTTCACGTTTGTCGCGGTCAGTATCGTGTTGTGGGTAGGCGGCCATGATGTACTGGCCGGGCGCATCAGCGGCGGGCAGCTCTCGGCCTTTGTGTTTTACGCCTTGCTGGTCGCCGGATCGGTGGGTGCCTTGAGCGAGGTG
Source organism: Gammaproteobacteria bacterium (assembly GCA_049664445.1). GTDB lineage: Bacteria > Pseudomonadota > Gammaproteobacteria > UBA9214 > UBA9214 > UBA9214. The sequence continues at coordinate 2,119 of JBATFE010000301.1, read as the reverse complement.
GCCGGTGACCTGCTGCGCGCCGCCGGCGCCACCGAACGTTTGCTGGAACTGCTCAACACCGAACCCGCCATCACCACGCCTGACGCGCCCGTGGCACTGCCCGAACCGGCACGTGGCGAGGTGCAGCTGAGCAATGTCACCTTCCGTTACCCGTCACGCCCCGATAGCCCTGCGCTCAGCGAACTGTCACTGACGCTGCAACCCGGCCAGAAGGTGGCGCTGGTCGGCCCGTCGGGCGCCGGCAAGTCAACGGTGTTGCAACTGCTGTTGCGCTTCTACGATCCGGACGCCGGCGTGATTCGTTTTGATGGTGTCGATATCCGCCAGGCCGATACGCAACAGCTGCGTCAGCGCATGGCGCTGGTCCCACAGGACCCGGTCATCTTTGGCGCCGATGCTTGGGAGAATATTCGCTACGGTTTTCCCGCGGTCACCGATGCCGACGTACGGCGCGCCGCAGAAGCCGCGCACGCGGCGGAATTTCTCGACCTGTTACCGCAGGGCTTCAATACCTTCCTTGGTGAACGCGGCGTGCGTCTGTCCGGTGGACAACGCCAGCGCATCGCCATTGCGCGCGCCATTCTGCGTGACCCGGCCGTGCTGCTGCTCGATGAAGCCACCAGTTCACTGGACGCCGAAAGCGAACGCCTGGTGCAGGACGCGCTGGAACAACTCATGCAGGCGCGCACGACCCTGATAATCGCGCATCGTCTTGCGACGGTACGCAAGGTAGACCGGATCCTGGTGATGGACCAAGGCCGTATCGTCGCCAGCGGTCGCCATGACGAACTGGTCGCAGAACACGGGCTCTATGCCCGACTGGCGGCACTGCAGTTTCGCGAGTCACCGGAAGCACAGCTGCAGCCTGCCACCGGGCCGGTATAAATTATTATTTCTGAATTTCCCCTTACATCGAATCCAGGGCCTTCCTGGACCCCTTGTGCCCGTGATCCGCCGCTTTAGTGAACCACTTTCTGGCCTCTTCACGGTCCGGCTTGACGCCCTGCCCCTTCAGGTACATGTTTCCGAGGTTGAACTGTGCCAGGGGATAACCCCGCTCCGCGGCCTTGCGAAACCACTCCAGTGCCGCTGCATAATCCTGACTGACACCCTGGCCATTCCGATAGAGGAGGCCCAGATTGTTCTGCGCGCTCGGGTGGCCGTGTTTGGCCGCCTTCTCATACCAACTGGCTGCCTCACTGTAATTCTGCTTGACGCCGTCGCCCCTGGCATAACGCAGGCCCATGCTGTACTCGGCGGGCGGGTAGCCTTTCTCCGCGGCCTTGCGGTGCCACTTGACCGACTCCGTATAATTCTTCTTTGTTCCCTTGCCGGTGTAATAGCTGAGGCCCAGATTATGCTGGGCAATCGTATTCCCTTTCGCCGCCGCCAGCCGAAACCACTCGGTGGACATGGCGTCGTTCTGCTCGACGACTTTACCCGCACTGTACAGGGTCCCAAGATGAACCATCGCCTCGGTGTCACCCGCGGCGGCAGCCTTCTCAAGCCATTTCAGAGCCGCTGCCTCGTCCTTGTCGACGCCCTGCCCCTCGGCGTTCATCATGGCGATATTGATCATGGCCCTGGTATCGCCCTGCTCAGCGGCTTTGCGGTACCAGCGCATGGCCTCGGCATAGTCCTTGCCGACACCCCTGCCCGAGCGGTAGAGATTGGCCAGGTTCGTCTGCGCCTTTTTATATCCCTGTTGTGCGGCCTTGCGGTACCACTCGGCGGCCGCCTCAAGATCCCGCTTGACCCCGCCCTTTCCCGCTTCGTAGCGCTGACCCAGACTGAACTGGCTTGCCATGTCTCCCTGCCCGGCAGACTTCCTGACCTCATCGATGGAGTCAGCCTGCAGGGTTGAAACCGCGGCAGCTGTAACCAGAATAAACAGCAGTGTTGCGAGCAGTTTTCTCATAGTAGCTTCACTGTATTTTATGGGGTGCCATATATTATGGGGTGTCAGAGCACATCTTCTGCGTATTTTAGGGTTAAGGAACCTCTGATTAATTCATGTAGCCCGTCATTGCGAGCGAAGCGAAGCAATCTCGTAACCAGTGAATCAACGAGTTACAGATTGCTTCGTCACTTTGTTCCTCGCAATGACGACACATCAGAG
>JBATFE010000300.1:0-1948 GCA_049664445.1 Gammaproteobacteria bacterium | reverse complement strand
GTGCGAGCAGGCTCAAGCGGCGTTGCCGACAGGTACCTTTCAGGTGGCTATTGTAGAAGGAAAGAACACGCGATGGTGTACTATCTGCGGATAGTCACGATAACCAGTAAACAGGTGAATGACGCATGATCAAGGTGGGTGTGGTAGGCGGAACCGGCTATACCGGTGTCGAATTGTTGCGGTTGCTGGCAGCTCACCCGGAGTCAGAACTGGCCGTCATCACGTCGCGTTCCGAAGCCGGCCAAGCGGTGGCAGAGATGTTCCCGAATCTTCGCGGTCACCTTGACCTGTCCTTCTCGGTGCCGGATATCGGACAACTGTCAGCCTGTGACGTGGTGTTCTTTGCCACGCCCAATGGCACGGCCATGACCATGGTGCCACAGCTGCTGGAGGCCGGGGTCCGGGTCATCGACCTGGCGGCTGATTTCCGCCTGCGGCAGGCGGATGAATGGCAAAACTGGTATGGCATGGAGCATGCCTGTCCGGAATACCTGCAGCAGGCGGTTTACGGCTTGCCCGAGATCAACCGTGCGTTGATTGCGCAGGCAAGACTGGTGGCCAATCCCGGTTGTTATCCCACCGCGGTACAACTGGGTTTCCTGCCACTGCTGGAGGAGGGGCTGGTCGAGAGCGGTCACCTGATTGCGGACGCCAAGTCCGGCGTCAGCGGCGCGGGGAGGAAGGCAACAACCGGCACCCTGCTGTGCGAGGCCAGTGAGAATTTCAAGGCTTACGCCGTGCCCGGGCACCGCCACTTGCCGGAAATTCGCCAGGGACTGCAACTGGCGGCAGGGCATGCGATCGGCCTGACCTTCGTGCCGCATTTAACGCCCATGATTCGCGGCATTCATGCGACTCTGTATGCGCTACTGCTGGATGCCGATCGTGACCTGCAGGCATTGTACGAGGCCCGCTACGGCGATGAACCGTTCGTCGATGTGTTGCCTGCCGGTTCCCATCCGGAGACACGCAGTGTGCGTGGTGCGAACCATTGCCGCATTGCCATTCACCGGCCGCAACAGGGTGATACCGTGGTGGTGCTCTCCGTTATCGATAACCTGGTCAAGGGTGCCGCCGGACAGGCACTGCAGAACATGAATGTCATGTTCGGCCTGGACGAAGACAGCGGTTTGTCGAATGTTGCCTTATTGCCCTGATCCGCTTATTGCCCGCCTGTTTTGTGATCTGTACCCGGTCATGTGTGTGAGCACTTGTCATACTGCTTTCGGTGACTGTCATGTTGAGTAAGCTGCGCTTGCCTGTCGTGGTGATCGCCGCAGCCGGTATTGCGCTGTATGCCGGCTGGTGGCTCTACGATCTTGGCAAGGTGCGTGGTGTCATCGAGTTAAAGTCATTGCGAACACAGTACTCGGTCGCGGAGAAACGCAACAGGGTGCTCACCAGGGACAACAAGTTGTTGCGTGAACGGGTCGCGATTCTTGAACGTTCCAGTCAGATTGACCAGCAGGCCGCGCAGGATGTGAAGGCCGATCTCGGTCAGCTGGAAATGGCATTGCAGACAGCCCGTGAGGAAATAGAATTCTATCGTGGCATCGTGGCCCCGGGTGATGTGCAATCCGGTTTGCGCATTCACCGCTTCACGCTCGAAAGCGGCACCGGGGCAGGTGTGTATCACTATGATCTGGTACTGACACAGCTAAAACGCAACGACCGCCTGGCTACCGGCGTGGTGGACTGGAAAATTGCAGGTTTAATGCTGGGAGAACCGGGTGAACTGGCGCTTGCTGGAGTTACCAACCCGGCGGTCAAGCAGCTGAAGTTTCGCTTTCGCTATTTTCAGGAGCTTGCCGGCACCATTACGTTGCCGGACGGGTTCGAACCTGAAAAGGTGATTTTGAATGTAATACCCGAGGGCAAGGGCAAGCCGCCATCGGTCAGGCAAACGTTTGACTGGTACGCATCGGGTTCATAGGAGAGTGCTTATGTT
>JBATFE010000299.1:0-15429 GCA_049664445.1 Gammaproteobacteria bacterium | reverse complement strand
TTCTCGTAGATCTCTTCCCGGTGTACCGGCACATGCCGGGGAGCATTTACGCCAATCCTGACCTGGTTACCGCTGATACTCAGCACGGTCACCGTTACTTCATCACCCACCATCAGTTTTTCGTTTACCCGCCTGGTTAGTATCAACATCGTCGCTACTCCCTGTCACTGGGGTTCATGCTGCCGGATTGGTAGTTGCGAGTATGCGCAGCGTGAGGAGGGAAGTCAGTGTCTTGCCGTGCCAGCCTGTTGTCCAGATACGTCAGACAGACGCCGTTGTTGCAAGGTTACTGCTGTAAGCGCTCGATGTACGCCTGCAACTGTCTGCCCGCGTTGATGTTGAGTTTATTGAACTGTATGCCGACGTGAAACAGGTCCTGTGCAAGACGTTCGGAGTGAATGATCCTGGCGCCGGTCTTGATCGCGGTTTCGCGTTTTCCGTCTGCTGGCAATTTGAACTGGACCTCAATCTCGACATCCATGATCAAGCCGACGGTCCTTTCGCTATCGGGGATGAGATCATTAACGATTTCCCGGGAACAGCTGAATTTCAGCCCGCCAATCGAGATATCGAGCACTTCTGCAGTGGACAAGTTGCCACCCGGCTGTCCCACTTCACAGGTCAATTTCGGATGAATACGATTATTCTTTCGATTGCTGCGAAAGTGTTGTTGCGCATCTGTGTACGAAATCACGTCTCTTGTACCCGCCCGCTGATCCGGCATCCCGTGTGGCGCTGTCGCCCGCCTGTGATGCCTGTCCACTGATTGAAAAAAACGTCAACATAGGCTGCAACCTAATAAAGGTCAAGTACATACCCCGGATGACCGTGGCTGTTAGACAGTGCCCGCCTTAACATGACCGGCCATCTTCGCGGGTACAGCGACCATTTTTACGCAGACATATTTAATACACTGTTTATTATTGCTATATTTCGCCCGCATTGTTTGCGCTGGTAATTTGGCACGAAGACTATTAGCATATTATTGTTTTTTAATTCTTTGCGAAATTTCATGAAACGACTGGCAACAGAAATAACCTGCCTCCTGAACCGTGTCATCGTTGGCTGCCTGCTGGTACCGGGCATACTCTGGTCGCTCAACGAATTGCTTGCGCGCTACCTCGCTGTCAAGCAAACCGTGTCGCTGATGGACTATTACCTGCAGTTTTACAGCCGCCTGGACAGCCCGCTCACCTGGCTGTGGGTGCTGTCACCGTATTTGCTGTTCCTGCTGACCCGACCCCGCGCCCGCGTGAAGACCGGAAAGGCACAACCATCCCTGCACAAGGCCGCCAGCGAGGGACACGAAGAAACTGTCAAGGTGCGGATAGACGAAGGTGCCAGAGTACATGCCACTAATGTTCGCGGACAATCACCGCTGCACCTCGCCGCCATGACGGACAACGTTGAGGTTGTGCGCATGCTGATCGATGGCGGCGCCAACATTGATGCAAGCGAACCGGGAAACAGCATCAGGCCCCTGCACAACGCGGCGACCAATGGCTGCACCCGTGTCTGCGAGTTCCTGCTCAAGCACGGTGCCGACATGGATGCGCGAACTGCACAGGGTGACACCGCCCTGCATCTCGCCGCAACGAACAGGCATGCCGATATCGTGTCACTGTTGCTGAGCTTCCACGCCGATCATGCAATCAGCAACAGCGCCGGGTTCACGGCTGAACAGATTGCCACCGCCAGGGGATATAACAACATCGCAGATCTGATCCGGCAACACAGCAGCAGCGAGTGGCAGTATCCACGAATGGCTTACAGCAGAAGTCGTTAAGTATTAGCGCGCGCCTGGAAGCCGCTCAGCTCCCCGGATCAAGAACCGTATGGATTTCGCTCAGGCGACCTGAACCGGGATCGCATTGCGGGATGCTTTTATGCGATTATTTTCGTCGAGGTAAACCAGGGTCGGTTTGAAGACGGCAGCTTCCTGCTGTGAAAGCACGGCGTAGGTGCAGATGATAATACGATCACCCGGGTTGGCCTTGTGCGCGGCGGCCCCGTTTACGGAGATAATGCCGCTGTTGTCCTCCGCACGAATGGCATAGGTGGTAAAGCGCTCGCCATTGTTCAGATTGTAGATCTGGATCTGTTCGTACTCACGGATAAGGGCGGCTTCCAGCAAGGTGCCATCAATGGCGCAGGAGCCTTCATATTCCAGTTCCGCGTGCGTAACATTGGCGTGGTGCAGCTTGGATTTTAACAAGGTTATTTGCATAAGCCGGGTCGAACCTTTTGCTTCCTGAATGTGGCGTAATTATGCTGGCTCACGAATTAGACTGCAACAAAGATGCAGAGTTTCTTCCTGAGGTTAGCACTCTAAGTGATTGATACCTTGACATTGTCGATCAGGCGTGTCGTCCCCAGCATGGCCGCAGCGAGCACCACTCGCTCCTCGTCTTCAGCCCCGGGGACCTCCAGATCCGCACAGCGCCGGATGCTGACATACTGTGGCTTGAAGCCGGCAGCACGGAGTTGCTCCATGGCGGCCTGCTCAACAGCGGCAATGCCCTGCTCCCCGTCCAGCACGAGGTCTCTGACATCCAGCAGCGTCTGGTGGAGCTGCGGGGCAACGGCCCGCTCCGCGGCACTCAGATAAGCGTTGCGCGAACTCATTGCCAGACCATCGGCCTCGCGTTCTGTCTCAACCGACTCAATGGCAATCGGCATCTTCAGGTCACTGACCATGCGCCGGATGATCAATAACTGCTGGAAATCTTTCTCACCAAACACAGCAATATCCGGCTGTAACATATTGAATAACTTCGCCACGACAGTGGTGACACCATCAAAATGCGTCGGTCGGAACGCGCCTTCCAGGATGGCATTCAGCCCGGGAACCACGACCTGCGTCGTGCGGTCAAGTCCGTCGCCATACATCTCGGACACCGCGGGCATAAACAACAGGTCAGCATCCGCCTCCAGCAGGGCCTTGATATCGTCCGCGTGAGTCACCGGGTAAGCCGCATAGTCTTCGTTCTGACCGAACTGCATGGGATTGACGAAGATACTGACCGCCACGCGCCCGGCCATGGCGCGGGCATGCCTGACCAGCCTCAGGTGACCGGCATGCAGATTGCCCATCGTGGGCACAAAGGCAATGCGTCCTCCCTGCGTACGCCAGCGCCAGACATGGGAACGCAACTCGGCAACGGTAGTAACAATCTCCATGATTTATCAGTACTGGTGTTCGGGCCCGGGGTAGCTGCCGTCCTTGACGGCCTTGATGTAGGCTGCCACGGCGTCCGCCACGTTACCGGTATCGCAGAGGAAATCTTTTACGAAACGCGGGTTATTCTGCGCAGCGATACCCAGCATGTCATACAGCACCAGCACCTGTCCGTCACAACCGGGGCCGGCACCAATACCGATGGTCGGGATACTGAGTGACTGCGTGATGGTGGTTGCCAGTGCTGCCGGAATGCATTCCATCACCAGCATGCCGGCACCCGCCTCCTGCAGCACCCGCGCATCTTCCATAATGGCACTTGCTCCGGCCTCATTACGTCCCTGCACCTTGTAACCGCCCAGTTCCTCAACGGACTGCGGTAACAGGCCAATGTGCCCGCAAAACGGGACATCGTGGCGGGCAAGGTGCTCAACAATGGCCCGTTTCGCGACGCCGCCTTCCAGCTTGACCATACCCGCCCCGCCCTCGTCCATGAGCCGCCGGGCATTGACGAGTGCCTGCTCGGGCGTCTCATAACTCCGGTAAGGCAGGTCCACGATGCGATAGGCATGTTGCCCGGTGCGGGCCACATTGGCGGCATGGTACACCATGTCATCCATACTGACCGGCAGCGTCGATTCATACCCCATGAGCACCATGCCCAGGGAGTCACCGACGATGAACAGTTCTATACCGGCAGACTCCAGCACCCGCGTGAAGCTCGCGTCATAACAGGTCAGGCAGGCGATCTTCTCACCCTGCCGCTTCATCGCCTGCAGGTCACTGAGTGTCACGGGTGAGCGTCTGGTTACGACGTCCATCAGTGATGCAACTCTCGTGGCCCGGGAATATCAACGTTAGATAGTGTCCGTCCATAAAGGCAGTAATTTCTCTCGCAAAGACGCCAAGGCGCCAAGAAAGAAATATCAGCATGCAGTATGTTTTTATAACAATGATTTATACCTTTGCGCTCTTTGCGTCTTGGCGAGAGTTTTTCTTTCTGGATGGACACTAGATAACTGCAGACATCGGATTGAAATAATGTTTACCGGTCCTGGTGACATGAATCTGTTCCAGCAGCGCCTCGTAATCCCTGTCATTATCGACCAGGTTGATATGGGCCGCGTTGACGATCAACAGCGGCGCCGCATCATAGTTCAGAAACATACGCGAATAGGCCTCTGAGAGGTTACGCAGATAGTCAGCATCAATCTTGCGTTCGTACTTGATACCGCGCCGTGCAATACGTTTCAGCAATACCTCTTCCGGTGCCTGCAGGTAAATCACCAGACCCGGCACCGGCGCATCGATGGTCACATGCTGATAGACCTGGTCATAGAGTTTCAGCTCTTCGGCATCCAGTGTCAGCTCGGCAAACAGGCGGTCTTTCTCAAGCAGAAAATCGGCCACCCGAACGGGCTGGAACATATCCGCCTGGCGCAGGCTCTCTATCTGGCGAACGCGCTGAAACAGGAAAAACAGCTGCGCCGGTAACGCCCCTGAGCGCGGGTCCTGGTAAAAGCGTTCCAGGAACGGATTCTCCTCCGCCGCTTCCAGTATCAGGTCGGATTCAAAACTGTCTGCGAGGCGGCGTGCGAGGCTTGTTTTGCCAACTCCGATCGGTCCTTCAACAACAATGTAACCGGGTCGTTCGTTACTCATCAAGCAGTGATCAGCTTTTTCAGTGAATGGCTCTTGCATTTATTGATCAGCGAATACAAAAAACCACGGCCCGGTATCTTGACGTTACCGGCTATCTCTTCCAGCGGCACAATAACAAAATCGCGTTCGTGCATGCCCGGATGTGGCACGGTCAGTGTAGCCGTGTCGATGGTGCTGTTGCCGTACAGCAATAAATCCAGATCGATAATCCGCGGCCCCCATTTCTCGCCCTCCCTGGTGCGCCCCTGCAGGTCCTCGATACTGATCAGTGCCTGGTGCAATTCATCAGCAGACAACAGGGTATCCAGGGAGACAACCGCATTCACATAATCGGGCTGCTCCTCTGGCCCCATGGGCCGGCCACGGTAGAGGCTGGAGCGCGCAACCAGGATGGTATCAGGGATCATCTCCATTTCTTCAACGGCTTCCAGCACCTGCGCGACCGGGTTGTCCAGGTTACTGCCTATGCCAACGTATGCACGTATTGTCATGCTGTTCTATCCCTCTGATTTACGACCAGGACGGTTGCGGCGGCGCTTGCGTGGCCGTGTTCTGGGGAGCGGCTGCTCGCTTTGCTGCGGATTGGTTTCCTGAAATTCCGTCCACCACTCACCCAGCGAGACGGGCACTTCTCCTGCCTCTGCACGCAATAACAGGAAATCGTAGGCGGCCCGAAAGCGGGGATGACTCAACACCCGCAAACTGCGGCGCCCCTTGGTCTCCAGCCGTAACTGTAACACCCAGATATCGCGCATGGGCAACGAAAATCGGCGCGGTGTTGCCATCACCGCGGCCTGTTCGGCGATAATCTGCGCGCCGGCATGCTGCATGGCCTGCGCCGGATGTTGCCCCTCGGCCTCGAGTTGCGCCGCCCGCTCACGGACCGGCTGCCAGAGAAACACCGCAAACAAAAATGCCGGGGTCACCGGCTTGCCCTGCTCGATACGGGCATCGGTATTCGCCATGCCCCTGGAAATCAGGGTCAGGGGGAAATGGTTCTGTTCATGCGTCAGTGACTGCTCCGTGAGCGGGAACAGCTTTGCGAACAAATCGTAATGACGCAGCATTTCAAAGTTTGCCAGCGCACTGCCCGCCATGAAAAGCTTGAGCATTTCGTCAAACAGCCGCGCCGGCGGAATATCGCCCAGCAAGGGCGCCAGCTCCTTGATGGGGCGTTCCGTCTCAGGGTCAAGACGAAAACCCAGCTTGGTAGCGAAGCGCACCGCACGCAACATGCGCACCGGGTCTTCCCGGAAACGGGTATCGGGATCGCCAATGAGCCGCAGCGTGCCATGCTCGATGTCAGCCATGCCACCGGTGAAATCGATGATCGAAAAATCGGCGACGTTGTAGTACAGGGCGTTAACCGTGAAGTCACGCCGAAAGGCATCTCCCTCGATATCCCCGAAGACATTGTCGCGCAGGATCCGGCCCTCGTCGTCAACGTGCTGGTCGCCCTCGTCCTCGGAATCCTGCTGCAGGGCCCGAAAGGTCGCCACCTCGATCACTTCACGTCCAAACATCACGTGTGCCAGCCGGAAACGGCGGCCAATGAGGCGGCAATTGCGAAACAGCTTGCGTACATCATCCGGGTGCGCATCGGTGGCAACATCGAAGTCTTTCGGTTCCCGCCCCAGCAGCAGGTCGCGCACACCTCCACCCACCAGATGGGCCTGGAAGCCGGCGTCTTTCAAGCGGTATAACACCTTCAGTGCGTTAGGACTGATATTGACCCGTGATATCGAATGTTCCGATCGGGGAATATGGGTGGCCGCGCTGCGGGTTTCGTTACGTCCTGTAATACTCACGTTTGTTGCTTGTGGATGGGTAGGTAGCGCGTATAATACCACCGCTTTCCAGTGCATGTGCTGGTGAACTGCTCCCTTCGTCTAGTGGTTAGGACACTGGCCTCTCACGCCGGTAACAGCGGTTCGAGCCCGCTAGGGAGCGCCATTCCCACCTGCTTTTGGCTTCTCAAATGAACAAATCGCAACATGCAGACAGCCGCTAACAAGCCAGCTTACAGACCCGCGGGGCTGCTTGTGCGCCTGGTGGCCATGTTTTATGACACGTTGTTACTGTTCTCGGCGCTATTGATCGCCACCGCGCTGGCACTGCTGGTGACCAAGGGAACCCTGAGTTACCACAACCCGTTTTTTCGTACGTTTTTATTTCTCATCTGCTTTTCATTCTATGCCTGGTTCTGGCTGCACGGCGGCCAGACGCTGGGTATGCGCGCCTGGCGCCTGCGCCTGCAACGACGTGATGGCCAGCCTGTCACCATCTGGCAGGCACTGCTGCGCTTCCTGGCCGCGATACCGTCACTGGCGCTGGCCGGGCTGGGGCTTTTCTGGATGCTCGTCGACAGGGACAAAATGGCCGTACATGACCGCATCTCGGAATCGGTGATCGTGCGCTTGCCCAGGAACCCGGCAAACCCGGCACACAGCCCCTGACAACCGTAAACAGCGGGGCGCGCAGCTTGCGATATGCGCCGCTACAGGCGCCGCACGGCACGAATACCGATTAACAGGAAAATGATGCTCGGCGTCAGGGTCGCCAGCAGTGGATTAAAGTCATAGACCCGTCCCATCTGGCCGGCGATCTGGCTCAAAATATAAAAACCAAACCCCACCATTATCCCGATGAAGAGTCGTTGTCCCGCACCGACCGAACGCAGGCCGCCGAAGACGAAGGGTACCGACACAAACAGCATCACCAGTGCAGACAGTGGCGTGACGAAACGACCCAGTAATGCATAACGGTACTGCTGGGTATCCAGCCCGTTGTCCTCGAGGTAGCCCATGAACTGGCTGATATCACGTGCAGACATATCCTCGGGCTTTAGCACCACAATACCCAGCAGCTCGGGTGTCAGCAGGGAGTCCCGCGGCAGTTTATCGACCTGACTGACCTGTACACTGTCCTCGCCAAACTCGGACTGTTGTACATTGCGCAGTATCCATTGTCCCTTGCGGTAAATCGCCAGCCTGGCACTTGTCGCCACCTTCAGCCTGCCCTCGTCATCAAACTCGTAGACCGTGATACCGGCGAGTGTGTTCTCCGAAACCACCTTAGTGGCATTGATAAACAACTTCTCATCACGCACCCACAAGCCACGATCTCCCATGAAGTCGACGCGCGTATCGGTCGCCGATGCGCGTAATTGCTGGGCAGTCTGCTCTGCCAGCGGTGCGACAAACTCGCCGAGGAGCACCGCGACCAGCAGCATGAACACACCCGCTTGCATGACTGACAGCACAATGCGCCATATGGACATACCACTTGCCCGCATTGCGATCAACTCACTGTTCGATGCCAGCATCCCCATGCCGATCAGGCTGCCCAGCAAGGCAGCAACGGGAAACAGCTCGTACATGCTATTGGGAATAGTCAGTACAACGGTCGCCAGCATTTTCAGCAAGGTGTAGCCGCCATTGCCGACTTCCTCAACCTCCCCTATGAGGCTGAAAAATACACCCAGACCTACGACGACCAGCAAGGCCGTCAATGTACCGCTGATAACAACACCGGCAATATAGCGATCGATAATTTTCATTGGCCACGCCTGAACAGGCTCAGCAGACGGTCACTTCGGAACAAGATGAACGTCAGCAGCAGCGGCAATATCGCCAGCCACCACATACCGATGGCGGGCGGCACCACCCCGTCCTTTAACCAGAGTTCGGCGACGCCCATCAGATTGTAGTAAATGACAAATAACAGCACGGCAACGACCAGCTTTCCATAACGACCCTGTCGAGGCGAGGACCGGCTCAGGGGAACAGCAAGAATCAGCAACACAACGGCAGATACGGGCATCATAATCCGCCACTGCAGTTCGGCAATATCTTTCAGATCTGTCGAGTTCAGCAGCGCAGACGTCGGCATACTCTCCCGTTTATCGACGACTGCCACGGAGCCCGGCAATTCAATACGTACACCGTATTCGGCAAACTTGGCAATGCGATAATTGGCAGTACCTGGCCTGCCTTCATAGCGGTAGCCATCAACCAGCACCAGGAAATCATCACCGCTCCCGGCATCCCGCTTGCGGTAGGCCGATTGTGCCGTCAGCAACTGCGGCAGCTTGCTGTCGTCCTGACTCTCCTGGCGCACCACGATAAACAGGTTCTCCATGCGTTGTTTATCTGCAGAAAGTCGCTCGGCGTAAAATGTCAGCTGGCCATTTTGAATTTCGTTAAAGCGGCCGGCACCCAGCAGCGTCAGATCCGCCTGTTCTTCTGCCCTCGATGTCAGCCGGTTGCTGATGCCCTGTATTTCAGGGCTGACAAACAACACCAGCCAGGTCAGCGCAATGGCCAGCACCAGGGCAAAGCCAAGCAGCGGCTTGTAGATGCGCCAGGTGCTAACACCACAGGCTGACAGGACAGCCATTTCATTATCCCGGTAGAGGCGGCCGAGCCCAAGCACCACGCCCAGCGCCAGGGCAAACGGCACAATTTGTACCATGTACCACAGCATTTTCAGACCCAGCAGCTTGAAGATCACATTGGCGGCAATGTCACCGGAGGCCGCATCAGCAAGAAACCCCACCAGACGGTTACTGATAAGGATCAGGCACAGGACCACGCTCACGGCCAGCCAGCTGACAATCACTTCTTTAAGCAAATAGCGATCAAAGATGCGGAACATAAATTGAGCATGGCTGAGGCATGAAAATCGCGCCTGCTTCCAGTACACTCCCGGAATCATTAATTACCCGGACAGGCGTCCGGATGGATGCGGCTACCGTATACCACATAGACCGCGATCTGCAATCTCAACCCGCACTGAACGAGGGCAATGCATGAAATTCACCGTCACCAGCGAACGACCAGGTAGCGTCAAGACCGGATGTGTCATCCTCGGCGTCTTCGAGCGCCGCACATTGTCACCTGCTGCCGCAGAATTCGATAAAACCACACGTGGCCTCCTCAAAAAGGTATTGAAAGACGGCGATATGGATGGCAGCAGTGAACAGACAGTGATGGTGCACTATCCCGCAGGTGCAAATTGCGAGCGCGTGATACTGGTTGGTTGCGGCAAGGCGAGTGAATTCAAGACTCGCGCTTACCAACAAGCTGTCACTAGTGCGGCCCAGGCCGTCAATGCTTCGGGTGCCGATGACGCGGTCAGCTACCTCGCCGAACTGGAGGTTTCCGGGCGCACGAGCTACCAGAAGGTGCGCACCCTGGTGGAAACAGCATGCAGTGCTGCCTACACCCCCGACGCACTGAAAAGCGAGAAAGACAAGTCTGTACGCCCGCTACGCCGGCTGGCAATCGGCGTGGATGCCGGCGATATGAGCAACGCGCGCAAGGCGCTCGTAGATGGTGAGGCTATCGCCAGCGGCGTGGAACTGGCACGCACGCTGGGTGATCTGCCCGGCAACATCTGTACGCCTGCCTATCTGGCAAACCAGGCACGGGAACTCGGCAAGAGCAGCACCAAGCTCAAGGTCAGCGTAATGAACGAGGCCGGCATGGAAAAGCTGGGCATGGGATCGTTGCTGTCGGTATCCCGTGGTAGCCGCCAACCCGCCAAGCTGATCACCCTGCAATACAATGGCGGCAAGACCGGGGAAAAACCCGTCGTACTGGTGGGCAAGGGTGTAACCTTTGATTCCGGGGGCATTTCGATCAAGCCGGGTGCCGCCATGGATGAAATGAAATATGACATGTGTGGTGCGGCGAGCGTGCTGGGCACACTCAAGGCCTGCATTGCAATGAAATTACCCATCAACGTGGTGGGTGTTATTCCAGCCACCGAAAACCTGCCGGACGGTGACGCCAGCAAGCCCGGCGATATCGTGACCAGTATGTCGGGTCAGACGATTGAAGTACTCAATACCGACGCCGAGGGTCGCCTGATTCTGTGTGATGCACTCACTTATTGCGGCAAATACAAACCTGCCGTGGTAATCGATATCGCCACACTTACCGGTGCCTGTGTGATTGCGCTGGGAAGCCAGGCGGCCGGCCTGTTGAGTAATGATGACGATCTGGCAGATGAATTACTGTTTGCCGGTGAATCAGCAGATGACCGTGCCTGGCACCTGCCGCTCTGGGATGAATACCAGCAGCAGTTGAAAAGTAACTTTGCCGACATGGCCAACATCGGTGGCCGTGAGGCAGGCACCATTACGGCCGCCTGCTTCCTTTCCCGGTTCACGAAGAAATACCGCTGGTCACACCTCGATATCGCGGGCGTTGCCTGGAAAGGCGGCGATGAGAAAGGGGCCACCGGGCGGCCGGTACCGCTATTGACCCAGTTCCTGATCGATCGCGCTGCCAGCTGATGACCCGGGTTGACTTTTATATATTGCAGCACGAGCGTGCAGGTGCCGGGGAGCAACTCACCTGCAAACTGGCGGAGAAGGCCTATAAACAGGGCCACCAGGTCTATATTAACGCGGCGTCTGACCAGCAGCTCAAACAGCTGGATGACCTGCTGTGGACTTTTCGTGACGGCAGCTTCCTGCCACACGGACCCTATAATGCTGAACAGCCCGGTGAGCAGCCGATACTGCTGGGACACGCCGTTGAGCCGGACGGCCCCGATGATGTGCTGGTCAACCTGGCGAATGACATCCCTGCCTTTTTCAGCCGCTTCAATCGCGTCGCCGAACTGGTATGTGGAGACGAATCGCAGCGGGAAGCCGCACGCACCCGCTATCGATTTTACAAGGACCGCGGTTATACACTGAACACACACACGCTATGACAAACACACATGAAGACCTGATACTGGACCCCGACGGTATACCCATCCTGACGAACCTGGTACGTGAGGACACAATACCGGATTCTGCAGAGCCAGAGCAGCGCCTGCCCGACAATGAGGTATCCGTCGACGAGCTTGCCACGCTGTTGCTGAACAGCGATACCTTCGCACAACAACTGGATGAAATCGCCGCGCAGCTGACCCGCTCGGTTCGTGAACAGATAGAACTGGCCCTGAAACCGGTACTTGAAGAGGCGATTTCACTGGCGCTGGATGACAGCAACGCAGCCTCTTGTGAAGCGGTAAAAAAACAGCTCAAGGCAACTTTGCCCGAACTGCTTGCCCGTACCCTGCAGGACTAGATTAGCCCTCTGGGGATCAGTCCCGGGTAAACCAACAGCCTTCAGGTATAATCTTCCGCCCTGGCCACATAGCGATCTTCCAGAACAGAGCCTGACCCTCGATGGACAAAACCTACGACCCACATGCCATAGAACAGCGCTGGTACGAAACCTGGGAACAACAAGGTTATTTTTCGCCTGCCGGAGAAGGTAAACCCTATTGCATCATGATCCCGCCACCGAACGTGACGGGCAGCCTGCATATGGGGCATGCTTTTCAGGACACGCTGATGGACGCGTTGACGCGCTACCACCGCATGCTGGGAGACAACACGCTCTGGCAACCGGGTACGGACCACGCCGGCATCGCCACCCAGATGGTGGTTGAGCGGCAACTTAACAGCGAGGCATTGACCCGCCATGACATCGGCCGGGAAAAATTCATCGAACGTATCTGGGAATGGAAACACGAGTCTGGCGGTACCATTACCCGGCAGTTACGTCGCATGGGGTCTTCGGTGGACTGGGGCCGGGAACGGTTTACCATGGACAAGGGGCTGTCACGGGCCGTCAATGAGACCTTTGTAAAACTCTATGAAGAAGACCTGATTTATCGCGGCAAGCGACTGGTCAACTGGGACCCGGTATTGCATACGGCCGTGTCTGACCTTGAGGTGGTCTCTGAAGAAGAATCCGGCCATTTATGGCACATGCGCTACCCGCTCGCTGACGGCTCCGGTCACCTGGTGGTCGCAACGACACGCCCCGAAACCATGCTCGGCGATACCGCGGTCGCCGTACACCCGGATGATGAACGCTACCAGTCGTTGATTGGCAAAACCATTCGCCTGCCACTGACCGACCGCGAAATCCCCGTGATTGCGGATGACTATGTCGATCGGGAATTCGGTACCGGCTGCGTAAAGATAACGCCGGCACATGATTTCAATGACTATGAAATGGGCAAGCGTCATAACTTGCCGATAATCAACATCCTTACCGTCGATGCCAGCATTAACAATGAAGTGACCAGTGATTACAGTGGCATGGACCGCTTTGAGGCACGCAGGCGCATCGTCGAGGACCTCGAAAAACAGGGTCTGCTGGAGAAGATTGAAGACCACAAACTGATGGTTCCCCGCGGCGATCGTTCGGGTGCCGTGGTTGAACCCTATCTGACTGATCAATGGTTCGTGAAAATCGCACCCCTCGCGGAACCAGCCATCAAGGCGGTTGAAAACGGGGATATCCGCTTTGTACCGGATAACTGGAAGAACACCTATTTCGAGTGGATGAGGAACATCCAGGACTGGTGCATTTCACGACAAATCTGGTGGGGGCACCGCATCCCGGCCTGGTATGACGATGCCGGCAATATCTATGTCGGCCGCACCGAGAAAGAAGCGCGCGAGAAGCACGGTGTGGGTGATGAGCTTGCCCTGAAACAGGATGATGATGTCCTGGATACCTGGTTTTCATCGGCGCTGTGGCCGTTCAGCACCCTGGGGTGGCCGGATAACACCGAGGCGCTGAAGACCTTTTACCCGACGAGCGTGCTGGTCACCGGTTTCGACATCATTTTCTTCTGGGTTGCCCGCATGATCATGATGGGTCTCAAGTTCATGGACGAAATCCCGTTCCGGGAGATTTACATTCATGGCCTGGTGCGTGATGCACATGGACAGAAAATGTCCAAGTCCAAGGGTAACGTACTGGACCCGATTGACCTGATCGATGGTATCGAACTGGAAACGCTGGTTGCCAAGCGACGCGCAGGACTCATGCAGCCGAAGATGGCTGACAGGATCGAGAAGGTCACTCGCAAGGACTTCCCGGACGGTATCCCGGCATTTGGCACCGATGCCCTGCGCTTTACCTTTGCTGCTCTCGCCTCCACCGGTCGTGATATAAATTTTGACCTCGGCCGCATCGAAGGCTACCGGAATTTCTGTAACAAGCTGTGGAATGCTGCACGTTATGTTCTGATGAACACCGAGGACAGGGACTGCGGCCAGAGCGGCGCTGACGTCCTGTTAAGTGCTGCAGACCGCTGGATTATCTCCCTGCTGCAAAAAACAGAGCAGCAGGCCATCAAAGGCATAGAAAACTATCGCTTCGACCTGGCCGCACAGGCTATCTACACATTCGTATGGGATGAGTATTGCGACTGGTACCTGGAATTATCAAAACCGGTACTCACAAATCCGGAGAGTCCGGATGCAGCCTTGCGCGGCACCCGCAGAACACTGGTGCAGGTCATGGAAACAGTGTTGCGACTGATTCATCCCTTGACGCCCTATATCAGCGAGGAAATCTGGCAGCGTTTGGCCCCACTGGCCGGCATTGAGGGTGACACGATCATGCGCCAGCCCTACCCTGCTGCTGATCCTGAGAGGATTGATCATGAGGCCATCAGTGAAGTTGAATGGATCAAGGATTTTATTATCGGTGTTCGCAAAATCCGCAGCGGCATGAATATAGATCCGCGCAAGATGCTGCCGGTTTTGCTACAGGGCGGCGCCTCTGTAAATAAAGACAGGCTTGCAAACAACCTGCACTATATTATCAGTGTCGGCCGTGTAGAAAGCGTAACGTGGCTGAACGCCGACGATGAAGCACCTGAGTCATCTACCGCGCTGGTTGGTGACATGAAATTATTAATCCCGCTTGCAGGACTGGTTGACAAGACAGCCGAGGTGTCTCGTCTTGCGAAGGAGCTTCAAAGAAAGAACATCGAACTGGAACGCTGTGAAAACAAACTCTCAAACTCAGGTTTTGTTGACAAGGCACCTGCGGCCGTTGTGGAAAAAGAACAGGCAAAAGCATCGGAACTCAGAAAAGTGATTGACAGCCTCCTCGAGCAGCAACGGAAGATACAGTCTTTATAAGTTAAATACCCGCCAGTTTCATCACAAGACTGACCACGCCCCATATGGTCAGGATAAACACAA
Source organism: Gammaproteobacteria bacterium (assembly GCA_049664445.1). Classification (GTDB taxonomy): domain Bacteria; phylum Pseudomonadota; class Gammaproteobacteria; order UBA9214; family UBA9214; genus UBA9214. The sequence goes on along the minus strand of JBATFE010000299.1, from coordinate 571 downwards.
CCGTCACAAGCAAAGCGATAATTATGTATTGCGAGGGCTTGCCATGGGTGAAGTCCTGCTCACGCTTGCGGTTACTCTGCACACCAAACATGCTGGCCAGCACGCTGCCAAGCACGCTGAAAAAGGATGGCGCCCCTGTTTCTTTTTCGTTTTCAGACTCCATGACAACCCCTGGGAAGTAACGTTGGCGGTATTGTACCTGCAACGTTTTTAGCCGCAAGGCAATTCACATTCGCCGGGTTGCCGATTGCGGGTTCCTGACAATGCTGATTTTCCTTCATCACCAACGTCACCCTATCCTGCGTCCTATTACAGGCGCTTGATTACTCAGGTTTTTTTACTTGTGGCCGTTAAATATAAAGTAGAGTAAAGCTGTGCGCTTATTCTTTGATTTTCAAGTGCTTATGTGACAGACATCACACATCAATGAACAGGCAAACAGGGTCAGGGAGTGACAAGTAGAGTCGGATACTGAAAGTTTACGTAAAAGTTTGAGTACACATATGGCAACCATCCTGATCATTGATGACCAATTAACCAGTCGGCAAATCCTGCAGCAACTGGTTAGTAC
>JBATFE010000298.1:0-3843 GCA_049664445.1 Gammaproteobacteria bacterium | reverse complement strand
GGTCAAGGATAAGGCTACGTTTACATTTTCGGGTCTGGGAGATTTTACGGAGGCCGATATCACTGGCATTGTTTTCGGCTTGGGCACCAGCCCAGACAGTACGCTTCCAGCAGTACCTGTTCCTGCCGCAGTATGGCTATTCGGTTCGGGCCTGCTGGGAATGGTCGGGATAGCTAGACGAAAGAAAGCGTAAACAGTAATAATCGCAATAACAGCGGCGGCCTTCGTTCATTCGTTGGTCGCCGTTTTACATTGCGCTAAAGGTCTTCTTTTGGCCGGTAGTACTCCTTCAACAGCTCAGCGCTCGCTGAGTTTCCACATTTAGGGAACGGCAACTCTGTACTACAACCGGTCATTCAGTGGTTGGATGCGGATCGGCGACTTTCAACCTTTTAGACCTTCATGCCTGGGTCTGTAGACATTTCTGATTCGAGTGTCGGTCCTTCTTAACCCATTTCACACTCTATTTTTAGCTAAATTTGTTACAGTAATCGGTATTGCCTGTCGATCATTATTCAGATAAACCATTTCCCAAGGTGAAGATCATGAAAAGAACAAGTTCCATTCTGATTAACTGTGCTACTGCTGTTTTCGTGGCGTTAATTCTGACGGCCTGTGGTGGCGGGGGTAGTGGCTCCAGCTCGGGCGGCACGGCACCTCTCTCAGTGAGTATCACGGATGCTCCGGTCGATGGTGCGAGCGAAGTGGTCATTACTTTTACCGGAGTAACAGTACAGGCGGCCGGCGGCACACGTACCACATACCCCGTAAGAGATCCTTTGACCGATGAACCCGGGCGTGCCATTGATCTCTTGGCACTTGGGGGGGGGTGAGCAGATTATATTGATTGATGATGTACCTCTGGAATATGGACGATATAGCTGGATACGGCTTGAAGTAGACCTCAGCTATCCCGACAAGGCTTATATCGCGTTTGAAGACAATCCAGATGCGCTGTTTGAGCTGCGTTGTTCGAGTTGTGCCCAGAGTGATCTGAAGCTGAATCGAAGTTTCACAGTTGGCGAAGTTTGTGAGACAAATGGAAGCGATGAGCCCTGCGGCACCGGTGAGGCGGGTGTCGCATTCACTATCGATTTTGATCTGCGAAAATCCATCACAGACCCACAATCAGGTGATTACTACAAGCTACGGCCAACCCTGCGCATCGTCGAAACCGAACTGGCAGGTAATTTCACCGGCATGGTGGATGAAAGTCTGATTCCCGAGCCTGAATTGGTCGAAGAGGGTGAATCCAGTGGCTGCAGTGTGTATACCTTTGCAGGTAGCGATGTTGTACCCGATGATATCGTCCTTGAAGATGCCGGTCATACCAATCCTGTTACGACAGCCGATATAAAGCGGAATGGTACTGATTTCACTTATACCGCTGCCTTCCTGGTGGCAGGTGAATACACGGCTGCACTTACCTGTGATGCAGGTAATGACAATCCAGAAGAAGACGAGGACGATGGATCAGATGTAGATCCGGATAATGATGTGATTTTCCTAGACCAGCAGAACGTGACAGTGGAATTGGGTGCAACGACGTATGATGTGAATTTTCCTACGGTACCTTAACCACACAATCACCTGTGATTTCGGTAACACAATCCATGCGGTAGTCATATGGCTGCCGCTTTATTTAGGGCTGATGGCCTGTTATCAAGCTTGTCGGCGGCTTCGGTCGCCGTTTTGTATTGTGGCTAAAGGCCTCCTTTTGGTTGAATGTGAGTACAGATTGCATGGCGTGAACGCCCGGAGTTGCGCCACTCCTGCCGTTCGCTGCTCGTCTGTATAGGTCAGGAGTTGGCCGATTCAGGACTCTAGATATTTGTATCTATGGCTATATAAACACACCACTTCATGTTCGGTTTCGACCCATTTAGCCGCTCTAGTTGGATTTCTGTAAAGACAATCCTCTGTAAGCGTGTCATTAGCACTTCAATGCGTATTCGTTTGGTATTGGCGATTACACTTCTATTTGTGGTCTATAACTTCGTTACGATGGGAGCACCAGGCTATTACTTATACGGGATAGGTAATAGTGTCGCAGAATCTATTTTCGGGCCTGACATTCTTGGACGCATGCACGGTGATTACTATTGGCCCATACAAATTTGGATAGGTCTTCTCTGGCCTGTCGGTGCTTGTATCATCTGGTGTGCAATGCTAGTACATAAAAAAGATAAGCGTTGGTCTCTAGGAAAGTATCTACTGTTTCCTAGTGCCCTTCTTGCTTGGGATATTATACTGTCGACACTATACCGGGTAGGAGCTGCGGCGCAATCAGCAAGTTCCTGGATCGACGTCTATTGAAATTTGACGGAAAATGTTCTGAGCATAAAATGAAGCAATGATTGCAGGGTGCGAACGACCGGGGTTTACTACTTCCTACCTTTTCTGGAACTCGGGGAATGTCTCTTTGTGGCCGATGGCAGCCATTCTTCCCACTAGACGCGGATATGATGTTTTCTCGACCAGATGTGATCAGGGCCAATATCTACAAAGATGGGGCTTTTATTGAATTGGTCCGGGCTGATTGCTTCTAGTGTTCAGCGGGCTTATTTCCCGAAGGTATTATATTCACCCACGCCCGGTAGAATTTAAGGATATGGCGTGACTCACAGTTTGTATATTGTCCCTTTGTACGATCGACAAAAGAAAACCCTGCTACAAATATTCGACTGCCATTAAAGAGATAGATAGTTTGGCCGATACCTTGGTTTACCCATAGTTATAAAAGGAGGAAGTAACATGAGCAGATTCATTCCTGTGTCGCCATTCAATTACATCACGGCATCACGAAAAACAGCCCATATCTCGGAAAGTAAACTCGTCGCTGTGTTGATGATTGTTGCTGTAAATACAATATTTCTTTCGTTGGTGTATCCCTTGGTTGCTGCAGTATGAGAATTAACGCTGGCCATAGATATTCAAGAATGCGCTTCATAACGTAAGGCTGGTGAGTTGCTTTCTACTAGGGAGAAAGAGCCAGGAATAAATAACCAATATGCCTCGGTTCACGCTGAGCCAAGGCAGTCAGAATATCAGCAAGTTAAAGAATCAGCACAACTGTACAACTGTACACACGTCCAGTACTGGTTTTTCTACAGTACCCCTGTTCCTACGCCGTAGGGGCCGCGGACAGGCTTGCAGGAGGCACGATCTCTGAAAAGTAATGCTGGGGTACTGGCTCGGGGCATTAGCAGGTCTATTTATTGGCTCCAACCGATTCGGCAAAATACTTCTAGCCAAGTTGGCAAAATATTGGTGGCTCTAGCGTAATTTTAAGAAAACTCACTCTCCCAGCGAGTCGTCCCAATAAATCCAATCCGTTCTGTCTTTCCTCGTCAGTGCAGTCATCACATTTAAGTCTGTTGCTCAACCTGTTGGCGTATGCAACGGCCTCCAAAGTGGTCATGGTATTAATTCTTTCAAGTTCTTCTAGCCGCATAGTTTATGCACCATTCCCAACCCCCCCTCAGGATTTGAGTGATCCGTAAAGCTCTATTACTTTTCTGTATATCACGGTTTGATATAGGTCAACCGAGAACCCCATCACGACTAGGATGGGACGACATCCTCTCCCGTTATGACAGTTCGCAGACAGGCGCCTACCTCGGGTGCTGGTGCAGCATGCTTTACCCGGTGGCGAGTGTCTGTAGGGCAAGTCTGATATTCGTGTAGGAATTGACCTACATCAAGCGCCATTCCCATTAAAGGTGTAGGCTTGCTGCCTAACTATTCCGTAAAGTGGCCTCATGGCCATATTGTTGATTTGCACCGAAATTGGAACCAATAGTGGCAGTTATTTGTATTCTGCTCTGGCCCATCATCGTCGAG
>JBATFE010000297.1:0-7000 GCA_049664445.1 Gammaproteobacteria bacterium | reverse complement strand
AAGAAATTTGCGTGCTGGCGCGTCCAGTCCTCGACGCGGTAATCACCCTGCAACTGTACAGACAGTCTTCTCGCCAGAGCGGGCGCATCGTAGATGTCCTGCAGCTTCAAACGCAGACCGGTGACGTTATCTCCCAGGCTGAAAAGCCTGGCGGCATCCTTGATATGAACCAGCGCCACACCGCGGTCATACTCGAACATGCCAACCTCAAAGATCCCGACAACCGTGAAGCGTCGCAACCTCGGCAGGATACCCGTTGGACCGATCGTCACCTGGGGTGAAACAACCGTCACCGAGTCGCCGATACCGACACCCAGTGCAATCGCCAGTTCACTGCCGAGAATGATGCTGTAGTCACCGTCTTTTAATGTTCCAAGATCACCACCGTTGATATGCGAGACGACATCTGAGACGCCGCCTTCCAGCTCCGGCATGACACCCCGGATCAATGCACCACTGACGCGCTTCCCCTGGCTGAGCATTGACTCACCCTGCACATAGGGTGCCATTGCCTGTATAGCGGGTTCATCGGCAAGGGTCTGCGACAGCGCCGGCCAGTCAGCCAGACTGCCTGCGTAGGTCGTTACGGTGGCATGCGAGGCCATGCCGAGAATGCGGTCGCGCAGTTCCTTCTCAAAGCCGTTCATGACGGACAGCACCGAAAACAGCGCTGTTACGCCCAGTGCGATCCCCAGCATCGAGGTCATGGAGATAAAGGAGATGAAGTGTGTGCGCCGCTTGGAATGCGTATAGCGCAGACCGATGAACAGTTCGAGTGGACGAAACATAGCCGGCAATTAAATCACATCTACCGGCCAATTGCGCATGCTTATGTGAATCTTTAAGAGCGTATCCAGGTAATTCTGCAGATCATGCCGGACTTTTATGCTTACTCGATCGCGCTAATTCAGCCTGCCCCTGTCTGCCAGATCGGCTGATAATTCAGCCCAGCAGGTCATCTCACTCTCCTGTTTAAGCTGGTTACGCAATGGCTGTGCCAGCCCCCGCGACAACCAGGCTTCGCCGCTGTAAAGGGCGATAACTGCCTTGCGCAACATGGATACGGTCGAGGCACGACCGATGACACCCTGTACACCCAGCGACACCGCCGCCAGCGTCTTGTACTCATGCTCGCCTTCCACCACCATCAGTGAACGGATTGACGGATAGTATTCGTGCAGGGAGCGGATCGCATGATGACCTGCCTGCTCCATGACGGCTTCATCCAGGACCAGCACATCACTCCGTCCCAGTGCGACCCAGATGCCGGCTTCATTGAGGCCACCCGGTTGCGCAACGAGATTAAACTCGGGACAATCAGCCAGCAGCTCCGCACAACCCGGGTAAGCATGGTTTCCGACGCACACGACAGTAACATTTATTTTTTTCATAACTGGTTGTTTTTATAAGTCTAAATCAGCTTACGTTGCGGACCTCAGCGACACAATTGGACTTAGGTACCAACGTCCTTCCCTGTCCCGTTCCCACACCACGCTCAATGCGTAAGCATTTCTCAAAGGAGTAACCGCCTGTGGCCGATAAGCTGATGAATAATTTCCATAATTTTTTACAGGTTTGTCATGACACAGCATGGCCTGCACCGCCATCTCAATCACCAGCTGGGCATCGCGCTGATCGCGGTACTGTTAAGCCTTGCAGGTGTTTCCCGCCTGGTGGCCGGTGATTTTGCCCCGTCAATGGAGATTTTAGGGCAAGTTGAGCAGGACTACGGCCTCTATGCGCGACGGCGCGTTATTACCTGGTACCAGCTGATTAGCGATTACCAGGATGCGCTCCCCGAGGATAAACTGGAACTCGTCAACAACTTCTTTAACCAGCTCGCCTTCGTTAATGACAGTGAACTGTGGGGCCAGGAAGATTACTGGGCGACGCCGTTAGAGATGCTCTCATCCAATGGCGGTGATTGTGAAGATTTCTCGATTGCAAAATACTTTACGTTGCGGAAAATGGGCATACCTGAAGAGCGCATGCGACTGACCTACGTCAAGGCGCTGCAACTCGATCAGGCACATATGGTACTGACCTATTTCCCGTCACCGGATGCAGAACCGCTGGTACTTGACAACCTTGTCACGGACATACGACCTTCATCGGAAAGAACCGACCTGCTGCCTGTCTACAGCTTCAATGCTAATGGCCTGTGGCTTGCGAAAAGGAAAGGCACGGACGAGCGTGTCGGTCGCTCCGCGCGCCTGAGCCGCTGGCAGGAGGTAATCGCGCGAATCAACGATGAACAGATTCCGTCACCTCGATAAATAATACTGGAAGCACCGCACAGCCCTTCATAAGGACACGGTTTTCATACAATAGTTCTCCGGATGACACTGTACAGACAAATCACACTCAGCATCATTCTGCTGCTTTTTGCTGCGTTTCTGGGAACCGTACTCATCAGCACGCAAAACCTGCGCGCTTTTCTTCTTGCCCAGCTTGAGTCACACGCACAGGACACCGCAACCTCCCTTGGCCTGTCACTGTCTGCCCCCATGCAAGCACATGACATGACGATCATCACCTCCATGGTTGATGCTGTCTTCGATCGTGGCTACTACCGGCAACTGGACATCGTCACGCTCGATGGCGAGACGCTGTTGTCTCGCAGCAATCAGACACAAAACAATAAAGTGCCCGAGTGGTTCAGTGACATCATCGACCTGCAGCCACCTGTTGCGGAAGCACTGATCATGTCTGGCTGGCAGCAGGCGGGCAAGGTACAGGTTACCAGTCATCCGGGTTATATCTACGGTGAATTATGGTCAAACACCGTCGAAACGTTTCGTATGTTTCTGGCACTGACGATCATCATCATCATGATTGGTCTCATAGCCGTCAACATCCTGCTGCGTCCGTTACGGCAGATCGAGTTACAGGCGGACGCTATCTGCAATGCATCCTGTACGTTACAGGAAAAGTTGCCACGCACCCGTGAACTTCGACGTGTTGTCACGGCCATGAACCGGATGTCCGGAAAAATCGGCAGTATCTTTGCAGAACAGGCCGCATTGACTGACAAGCTGCGTGAGCAGGCCTATAAAGACCCGGTCACCGGGCTGGGCAACCGGCGTTATTTTGAGCGCCAATTAAAGACGCTGCTGGAGTCACGCGAGGAATCCTCCAAGGGCACCCTGGTGCTGCTCGAGTTAGATGGACTGTCAGCAATCAATCAGTCAACCGGCTATCAGGAAGGCGACCAACTCCTGCAATGTACCGCCGGCCTGATCAGCAACCGTATTGAACATATTGAGAATTGTTTTGCCGCGAGAATCTCGGGTGCCGGCTACGGCATCGTTGCTGTCGGAATGGACGAGGATGGTGCCGAATCACTCGCAGACGAACTTTGCCATGACTTGCTGCAGCTGCGCGCTGATGGACTTGCACACACTGACAACTTCGGCCATATCGGGGTCGCGCTTTGGGAACAGCAAGATGCCGTGCATGATCTGCTGGCAGCGGCAGATACCGCCTTGCGTGCTGCACAATCCAGCGGCAAAAACAGCTGGAAACGTTTTATAGCGTCATCTACCCGCCATACACCCGTTCATGGAAGCAGGCAATGGCGCAATATTCTGCTGCAGGCAATTGACTCGGAAGACATCATGCTATGTGCTCAACCTGTCATCCATGTCAGTAGCAAGTCAACTGCACTGCCGCATCATGAGTTACTACTGAGAATACGTGAGCAGACAGGCAATTTCATCACAGCCGGTATCTTCATGCCAATGGCCGAGCGCACAGGACTGGCAACCGCTATCGACAAACTTGCCATCAACAAGCTGCTCGCACACATGGAAGCCGGGAATGACCCCGGCCCCACCTACGCAGTCAACCTTTCATCCAGCTCATTACATGACCCGGTCTTCATTCAATGGCTATGCAGCCGCCTGCAAAGTGTACCCGTGTACGCCAGACGACTATTAATAGAGTTTCCTGAATATGGCGCCCTGATCAATGTGCAGAAAACGCGCAACCTTGTAGAACGACTCGGCATGCTCGGCTGTCACTGTGGCCTGGACCATTTTGGCCGCGGATTCTATTCTTTCGGCTACTTGCGCAATATCAAGGTACGTTATCTCAAAATCGACAGCAGCTACACACACGGCATAGACCATGAAGAAGACAACCAGTTTCTGATTCGCGCGCTGACCGAGGCCGCCCACAGTGCAGACATCGCCGTCATTGCACAGGCTGTCGAGACCAGCGCTGAACGGAACACCCTGGAAAACATGCAAATTGACGGCATCCAGGGATTCCTGACCGGCAAACCAGAGCCACTAAAGTCCTGAATTCAGTCAATTCCCCCCGCGTTGACCTCATGGCGTCCTCGCTAAACCGTAGCGTGTGTGTGCCGATAACAATGGGCACACAACGATTCAGGGATATGCACACATGCCGGCGAGTGACCCACAAACAAAACCTGGTATTCTGGTGGCGAGTAACAACACTCCACTCACCGACAGAATATCAAGCATTCTGGGTGAATCCTTCTCGCTCACAATCACCTCAAACCCCACGGGTTTTGCTGCCCTGACCAGTCAGTCAAATCCGCTACTGATCATGCTTGATCCGTCACTGTTTAGCGAAACCCTGCAGGTGACGATCACTGAAACACTGCAGCGTACCCCACTGACACGTGTCGTCATTCTTGAAGATGACAATAACGAACCCGTCGACCAGCTGGTCCTGTTCAAAAGCGGTGTACACGGATTTTTATCACACTCGATCACCTCGACCCTGATGTTGAAGGCCGCACATGCCGTTTGTGACGGTGAAATCTGGATCCCGCGGCAGCTTATCACCAAGCTGATCGGTGAACTTGTGCGCGACACCAGTGCAGGGACTCACACCCTAAGTTTTGCCGGCAACAGCTCTATCGAGCATCTGACACCACGGGAAATACAGGTCGCGGAAATGGTGCACCGCGGCGGCAATAATAAATCGATCGCACGCACACTCGATATATCAGAACGCACGGTTAAAGCGCACTTGAGTGCCATATTCCGTAAACTGGACATCGAAAACCGACTTCACCTGGCGCTGTTTTTCAATGAACTGAAATAACGCCTCCTGCACAGCTGCCAGCGAGTCGCTGGCTCTACGTAACCACAGTAAATCTCTTTATTTCAGGCATTACTGGCTATAGGATGTCGGTCATGCTGCATGACTCGATATTATTCTCTATCTTTCTGATATTCACCGGTGCCGCGGTGCTTGCAGCCATCGCACTGTTTGCACGGCAGTCATTGCTGGTTGCCTACATACTGCTCGGCGGACTGGTTGGACCCTGGGGTTTCAAGCTGGTCAATGACGCGGCCATTATCCAGGAAATTGGACATATCGGGATCATCTTCCTGCTGTTCCTGCTCGGACTGAACCTGCAGCCTGCACAGCTGGTGCGGATGCTGCGTGAGGCGATCATGGTCACCGTGATCAGCTCCCTGGTATTCGGTGTTGTCGGCATGCTGACAGGTCTGGCTTTTGGCTACAGTCATTTCGAAAGCCTGATCATCGGCTCTGTCATGATGTTTTCGAGCACGATAATCGGCCTCAAGCTGTTACCGACGACGGCCCTGCACCATCGTCATGTGGGCCAGGTCATGATCAGTATCCTGCTGCTGCAGGATATTCTTGCCATCGGGATTCTGCTGTTTCTGGAGGGCCTGTCACAGACGGGAATGGAGTGGCAACAACTGCTCTCGCTGGCCCTGTCGCTGCCATTGATCGTCGTCATTTCACTACTCTTCGAACGCTTCATCCTGCAACGACTGATACAGCGTTTCGACACCATACAGGAATACATCTTTCTTACCGCCATCGGCTGGTGCCTCGGAATAGCGCAACTGGCGGAACTGATGGGACTGTCCTACGAAATCGGTGCCTTCATTGCTGGCGTCTCGCTGGCGACCAATCCCATTGCCCTCTTTATTGCCGACAGTTTCAAACCACTGAGAGACTTCTTCCTCATTATGTTTTTCTTTTCTCTTGGTGCTAGTTTCAACATTACAATGTTACCAGATGTTATTGTTCCTGCGTCAATTCTTGCCTCATTAATGCTGGTTTTCAAGCCTGTCGTCTTTGCACGGTTGTTGCGGCAATCCGGTGAATCATCCGGCCTCTCGAATGAGGTCGGCGTGCGACTCGGACAGGTCAGTGAATTCTCCCTGATGATAGCCGTGCTGGCACTTAACGCCAGCGCCATAGGCTCCAGGGCCTCCTACCTGATTCAGGCGACCACCCTGATCACGTTTATTGTCTCCTCCTATATCATCATGCTGAATTATCCAACCCCGATTGCCGTCAGTGATCGGCTCAGAAAAGACTAGCTGATGCATGCATGCCTCGCACCTTGCAGGCCAATATTGTGTACAATCATTGGCAATGGCGGTACAGACAGGGTCTGGCCCGTTGATAAGAAAACAGCATTGACCTCTGGAACCCAGCGATAGATGGCACACTCGCCGCACGCCAAAACACCCAGGCTGAATGCCCTGCTGATCGGCAAAAGGACCGTCCCGAGCGGTTGCAGGGTGCTCAATGTCAGCCAGCAGGGCATGTCACTGCAATGTGATCCGGATGGGCGTCTGCTGACCTTCAGTAATGGCGACAGCGTTGATATCTACCTGTCAGTCGAGCATGCCAACGGGCAAAATAAATTCACCATCCCCGCCATTGTCAGCCATGTTGATGAAAATACCATCGATGTGGTATTTCACTGTACCGACACCGAACTGGCCGGACTGATTGAGTCTTACCGTACCAGCGAGTCACACAGCCTTGAGGCCTCGATTGACCACAGACAGGTCAGCAGGGACAAGAGTACGATCAAACCTGTCGCAATAAATGACAGCACCGGTTATAGCGGGCAAGCTGACCGCACAACCGGACAGGACAGTCGGTCGTTTTATGCCGGCTTGCTGGTACTGTTTATTACCAGCCTGGTTCTTCTCGGTGCGTACTACTACGTCTCCAGCATCAACAAGCG
>JBATFE010000296.1:0-1933 GCA_049664445.1 Gammaproteobacteria bacterium | reverse complement strand
ACGGTGACGAGTTCGATGCGCGCATGGGTGCCGAGGCGGTATTCGAGCTGCTCAAGGGCATCGACCTGCAGGTAGAAGCCGTCAAGCTGCGTGACGAGATCAATTCCACCAAGTCGGAGACCAAGCTGAAACGACTGTCCAAGCGCCTCAAGCTGGTCGAGTCGTTTCTCGAGTCCGGTAACAAGCCCGAGTGGATGGTCATGACCGTGCTGCCGGTGCTGCCGCCGGAACTGCGGCCGCTGGTGCCGCTCGATGGCGGCCGTTTCGCAACCTCGGACCTGAATGACCTGTACCGCCGTGTCATCAACCGTAACAACCGCCTCAAGCGCCTGCTGGAGCTGAGTGCGCCGGACATTATCGTGCGCAATGAAAAGCGCATGCTGCAGGAATCTGTCGATGCACTGCTCGACAATGGCCGTCGCGGTCGTGCCATTACCGGCACCAACCGCCGTCCGTTGAAATCACTGGCGGACATGATCAAGGGCAAGCAGGGGCGTTTCCGCCAGAACCTGCTCGGCAAGCGCGTCGATTATTCCGGCCGTTCCGTGATCGTGGTCGGTCCGACGCTGAAATTGCATCAGTGTGGTCTGCCGAAGCGCATGGCGCTGGAGCTGTTCAAGCCGTTTATCTTCAGCAAGCTGCAATTCAGGGGGCTGGCGACCACCATCAAGGCGGCCAAGAAGCTGGTCGAACGCGAAGGACCGGAAGTCTGGGACATTCTCGAGGAAGTGATTCGCGAGCACCCGGTGATGTTGAACCGCGCGCCCACTTTGCACCGTCTGGGTATCCAGGCCTTCGAGCCGGTATTGATCGAGGGCAAGGCCATACAGTTGCATCCGCTGGTCTGTGCGGCCTTCAACGCCGACTTTGACGGTGACCAGATGGCGGTGCATGTACCGTTGTCTATCGAGGCGCAGCTGGAAGCGCGCGCGCTGATGATGTCATCCAACAACATCCTGTCACCGGCCAATGGCGAACCGATTATCGTACCGTCACAGGACGTGGTGCTTGGCCTCTATTACATGACACGCGAATCCATTAATGCCAAGGGCGAGGGTATGGTGTTTGCCGATGTCTCGGAAGTGCATCGCGCCTATCAATGCGGCGAGGTGTCGATTCATGCCAAGGTCAGGGTGCGCATCCATCGTCACGAATTTGATGAGGCAGGCGAGGCACAGGCCCGGCAGGACCTGGTTGATACCACGGTGGGGCGTGCCTTGCTGTCAGAGATTATCCCCAGGGGCCTGACCTTTGACCTGGTCAACCGGGATATGACCAAGAAGGCGATCTCCAACCTGATTAACGCCTGCTATCGCCGCGTCGGTCTGAAAGAGACCGTGATCTTCGCCGACCAGCTGATGTATACCGGCTTTACCTACGCAACGCGCTCCGCCGTGTCATTCGGTATCGATGACATGATCATTCCCGAGGAAAAGGCCGGGATTCTCAGCGCTGCGGAAGACGAGGTGCTGGAAATCGAGCACCAGTATACGTCCGGCCTGGTGACCATGGGCGAGCGCTACAACAAGGTTGTCGATATCTGGTCACGCACCAATGACCAGGTGGCCAAGGCCATGATGGAAAAGCTCGGCACCGAGAAGAAGCTGGATGCCAGTGGCAACGAGGTCAGCCAGCCATCGTTCAACTCCGTATACATGATGGCCGACTCCGGGGCGCGTGGTTCGGCGGCGCAGATTCGCCAGCTTGCCGGCATGCGTGGCCTGATGGCCAAGCCGGATGGCTCCATTATTGAAACGCCGATCACGGCCAACTTCCGCGAGGGACTGGACGTGCTGCAGTACTTTATTTCCACGCACGGTGCCCGCAAGGGTCTCGCCGATACTGCACTGAAGACCGCCAACTCGGGTTACCTGACACGCCGCCTGGTCGACGTCGCCCAGGACCTGGTCGTCATCGGTGAGGACTGCGGTAC
>JBATFE010000295.1:0-11103 GCA_049664445.1 Gammaproteobacteria bacterium | reverse complement strand
GACGACCGGGATTGTCGCCATCTATATCGCCATGCATACCGCGACCCGTATTGCCGTCGAGGCCCTGCCAAAGATACGGCAACTTGCACCGCAGGCCAGCCTCTGTGTCTACGGGTTGTACGCCCCCATGAACGCCGACCTGTTTCGCTCACTGGGTGTTGGCGCCGTCCTCGGTGGCGAGTTTGAGACCGGTCTGGTCTCGATGGCCAGGCGCATCCAGGCAGGCGAGGGGGACACGCAGACCGAAGCGGAAACATCGCTCGAAAAGATCCCCTTCATGGCACCGGACCGCAGCAAGCTGCCGCCCTTGTCGCAATATGCCCGGCTGATCGATCCCGACGGCTCGGAAAAAACCGTCGGCTTCGCGGAAACGACCCGTGGTTGCAAATACCTGTGTCGCCATTGTCCGGTGGTGCCGGTATATCAGGGAAAATTCTTTGCCATTCCAGCCGACATCGTGCTGAACGATATTCGCGCCCAGGTACAGGCCGGCGCACAACACATCTCCTTCGGCGATCCGGACTTCTTCAATGGCCCCGGCCATGCGCTCAGAATCGTGCGCACACTGCATCAGGAGTTTCCGGCATTGAGCTACGATGCGACCATCAAGATCGAGCACATCGTCAGGTATCCGGAAGAAATAAAGGCACTCAAGGAAACCGGCTGCCTGTTTATTCTTTCTGCCGTGGAAGCCGTTGACGACACCATCCTGGAGCTGCTCGACAAGGGCCACGACCGTAACGACTTTATCAATGCGCTTGGATTCCTGCGCGAAATCGATATCAACCTGGCACCCACCTTCGTCGCCTTTACTCCCTGGACAACGCTCGATATCTACCTGGAACTGCTTCAACACATTGTCAAGTTGCAGCTGATCGAATCCGTCGCTCCGGTGCAGCTGTCGATACGACTGCTGATACCTGCCGGTTCGTATATCCTCAAGCTCGACAATCTTGACGGCATCGTGGGTGATTTTGATGCCGGCATTCTTGGCCATCCCTGGCGCAACCCGGATCCGCGGGTCGATGAGCTGCAGCAGCAGGTACAGTCCTGGGTCACCAGGGCAGAATCAGACGGGCTGTCACGCCCGGACATCTTCCTGGAAATCTGGCGGCTCGCCCACCAGCAGGCAGGCAGGCCCGTCCCCGGACTGGACCTTGAACACACTGGCAAACCCGTTCCAAGACTGTCGGAAAACTGGTACTGCTGCGCAGAACCGACCTGTGAGCAGCTGGTCTCATTCTGAACACAGCCGGGAATACACACTGACACGCGACATGAAGTCGATCCTGATAGGCCATCGCGGCGAACCCGGGAGCTGGCCGGAAAATTCACTGCCCGGCTTCCGCTGCATACTGGAAGCCGGCGCCAGTTTTATAGAAACCGATGTTCAAATCACTGCCGATGGTATTGCAATACTCAGTCACGATCCTTCAGTACTGAAGATTACCGGCAGCGACCTGTACATCACGGCAACCGACTATGAAACGCTGCGCGCCTTGCCTGCCGGTCATCCGCAACGCTTTGCTGACCGCTATCGGGACCTGCACATCGCCCGGCTGGATGAATTTGTAGAACTGTTACGGGAATGGCCGGATGCCATGGCCTTTATCGAGATCAAGACAGCCAGTATTACCGCCCATGGCATCCCCGCTGTCGTCGCTACCGTTCTTGATCTGCTCAGCCCGGTGCTGGCGCAATGCACACTGATATCATTCGACCATGACACACTGGTGCATGCACGCAGTCACTGCTCGCTGCCCATAGGCTGGGTACTGAGTGACTGGAGCCCGGAAAACGAAAAGCGGGCAATCACGCTGGCTCCGGATTACCTGTTTTGTAACCGCAAGCGCTTGCCGCCCGGGAACGAACCCTTGTGGCAGGGTCCCTGGCAATGGGTCGTCTATACGATCAACACGGCCAGCGATATAGCGCCGCTGCTGGAACGCGGGGTACAACTCATAGAAACCGATATTATCCGCCAGCTGCTTGCTGATCCTGCACTGCAAGGCATTGCCCGTGTCTGATGCTTTTGATGTCGTTGTCATTGGCGGTGGCATTCACGGCACGGGGGTTGCCCAGGCGGCCGCCTGTGCAGGCTACTCGGTGCTGCTGCTGGAACAATATTCACTGGCATCCGGCACCTCCAGTCGCTCCAGCAAACTGATACACGGCGGCCTGCGATACCTTGAGGGTTACGACCTTGGCCTGGTCCGTGAAAGTCTCCGGGAAAGGGACATTCTGTTGACCGTTGCCCCGGACCTTGTGCACCTGCAACCATTCCACATCCCCGTCTACCCTGACACCTCGAGACGACCATTGACCCTGCGCACGGGTCTTGTCCTGTATGCCATGCTCGGCGGTCTCAACCACGCCAGCCGTTTCAGAAAACTGTCGCGCAACGAATGGGGTGCGCTCGACGGACTCGACACCCGCACGCTGCAGGTCGTGTATCAGTACTTTGATGCACAGACCAATGATGTCGAGTTGACTCGCGCCGTCATGCAATCGGCTGTTCAATTCGGTGCAACGTTGCGGTGTCCTGCAGAGTTTCTCTCTGCCAGAGTCGGGCAACACGGTTGCGAGATTCTCTACCGGGAACACGGCCATGAAAAGTCATGCAGCGCCCGGGTACTGGTCAATGCAGGCGGGCCGTGGGTGAACACGATTGCAGCACGCATCAGCCCGACACCTGCAGCTGCGGACATTGATCTGGTGCAGGGCACCCACTTGCTCCTTGACGGCCGCCTTGAGAAGGGCTGCTACTATCTTGAGGCGCCACAGGACAGGCGCGCGATCTTCCTGCTGCCCTGGGGACATCAATCCCTGCTGGGCACCACCGAGAGCCTGTACAGCGGTGACCCGGCAGCTGTCACCCCGTTGCAGTCGGAAGTCGATTACCTGCTTGAAGCCATGCAGCATTATTTTCCGAACAGGACACAACATGTGGCTGACATGTTCGCCGGGGTGCGTGTACTGCCCGCTGCAGACAGCGCTGCTTTCAAGCGCACGCGCGAGACACAACTCCCGGTCGATGACCGCATGCAACCCAGAGTGCTCTCAATCGCCGGTGGCAAACTGACCGGCTACCGTGCCACGGCTCAAAAGGTCATGAAGCGCCTGCGGCGTAGCTTGCCCACCCGGAAACCACGGGCAGACACCTCAACACTTGCACTGAAGCCTGTCACCTGATGCCTGAGCTGATGCCTGACCTGATACTGGCCATTGACCAGGGTACACACTCAACCCGTGCGCTTGTTTTCGATGCGCAGGGACATGCAGTCTGCAGCGAACGGCAGTCAATTGCACTGCAGCGTCACAGTCGCAGCGAGATTGAACAGTCACCCGGGGAAATCCTGCAGTCGATGCAGACCGTAATAACAAGCGTCCTCGACAACCCCGCCATCGACAGGCAACGGATCAGCTGTGCAGGGCTGGCGACGCAACGCTCCAGTGTCGTGGCCTGGGACCGCCGCAGCGGGCTGCCACTGAGTCCGGTTATAAGCTGGCAGGACCGTCGCACCGCAGACACGCTGCATCGCCTGGAGGACAAGTCGTATAGCATTCAACAGCTCACAGGCCTGCAGCTGTCGCCACATTACGGTGCCACGAAGCTGCAGTGGCTACTGGATAACAATGCCGCTGTCGCAGCGGCCCTCGAGGCTGACAGGCTGGTAATGGGGCCGCTGGCCAGTTACCTGTTACACCACCTGACGGATAACGTTGCCGAGCTGGTTGATGATGCCAATGCCTCGCGCACACAGCTGTGGAACCAGCAGTGGCGCGACTGGGACAGCACCTTGCTCGAGTATTTCGACATACCGTTACGGGTGTTACCGCACTGCAAACCCATCTGTTGCGACTACGGCTCCGTGCAGGGTACTGCAATACCCGTCAGGGCGGTCAACGGCGACCAGACCGCGGCCCTCTATGCCCAGGGCATTCCGTCGGGCAACACCGTGACGATAAACATCGGGACCGGTGCCTTTGTACTGCTACCGACAGCAGACCCCGGTTCACGACCTGACGGCCTGCTGGCAGGCATTTCACTCAGCAATGAAGCGTCCGGCAGTTATTATATCGAGGGCACAGTCAATGCGGCAGGCGCGGCCCTTGAATGGGCAGCCGCTTCGTTTGGAGCAAGTGACTACGAGCAACAGTTACCCGGCTGGCTGCAGGCGATAACGACTCCGACGCTGTTTATCAATACTCTCGGCGGACTGGGTTCGCCCTGGTGGCAAGAGGGTCCGGCAGCCCATTTTATTGACAGCGGGGTATCAGGCCCGGAGGCCATGGTCGCCGTGATCGAGAGCATCCTCTTCCTGCTGCAGGCCAATATCATACTGTTACAAAACGTCAATCCTGCCATCGACAGGATCCAGATCAGTGGCGGGCTTTCCCGGCTCGACGGTCTGTGCCAGAAGCTTGCCAACCTTTCGGCTCTTGCCGTCTACCGGCCGGTACATCTGGAGGCCACGGCGCGCGGTATCGCCTGGCAGGCCGCGGGTAGTGCGGCTGACTGGCCACCCGCGGAGGAGGGCTCAACCTTTACACCCACCGTGGATTGCGGACTGAATGATCGCTACAGCCGCTTCGTGGAGATATTGAATAAACTGTAGGAGCATCGTCCCCGGCGCGATTCGGGGCATGAAATAACAACAATCGCGGCGAGGACGCCTCCTACACCATCGTTTCATTTGGCAACCGCGACCACTAGCATGGTTCACAAGGGATTCGTCAGGCGGGTGTCACAAACAGCCAGAAGAATCCGGCGTTATAAAAGATGTGCAACAGGACAGGGGCTGGCAGTCGCCCCGTGCGGTCCTTGAAAAAACCGAACACCAGGGAAGGGAAGATCACCAGCAGTGCCCACAGCGGACTGTGGGTCAGAAAGTGCAGCGCCGTGAACACCAGGCTGGTCAGCACATTGGCCACCGAGAACGGCCCGAGCGAGTGTTGACTGATGTATTCATGCAGCAGTTCCTGCAGCAGGCCGCGGAAAATCACTTCCTCGATTACCGGATAAAACACCACCGGCAGCAGAAACTGCCAGGGCTCAAGCAGTGGCCAGCCCCATTGTACAAGCGGTTGTTGAATATAATAGAGTACCAGCCAGAAGAGCAGGCCGCACAGCAGTGCTGCATGGAACAGCGGATCCTTCCAGAAAAGGCGTGTCTGGGCCGGTGTCTTGATCAATGTGCCTGGTTGCTTTTCAACTGCTCGATCATTTCGGGTTCAATGTCCATGCCCACCGGCCAGTTCGGGTTTATCGAGATGCCTATGCCGCTGCCCGTTCTCTCCAGCACCCACTTGAATTCAACCAGCAGGCCACCGTCATAGCCCGGGAAATCCTGCACGAATTCCTTGGAACGATCCGGGCTGGTAAACAGAATCAGTACATCGATTGCATCTTCTGTTTTCAGCGTCAACGGTATCGCCTTGTCGCTGCTGGTAAACCCTTCAATCCCGATCGAGTCCTTTACCGGCATGAACACCTGGGTGTCCATGAGGTATTTCATAAAATCATCACTCGACATTTGACCTTCCTGGGCAGCCAGCAGGTTCTCCTCGAGTTCATTACGCGCTTCAAAATTGTCTTGCATAACAGGCATCCATAAAAAGAGGCCCCGCAGTGCGGGGCCTGTATGTACAGTAAATCAATCAGCGTCAGTCATTGCCGCCCAGTGCACCCAGCAATTGCAGCAGGCTGAGAAACAGGTTGTAGATTGAAATGTACAACGTCACCGTGGCCATGATGTAGTTGGTTTCACCACCGTGGATAATCTGGCTGGTCTGATACAGGATCAGCCCGGACATCAGCAGGATGAACATGGCAGACACGGCAAGCGACAGACCCGGCATGCTGAAAAACATACTGGCAATTCCCGCCAGAAAGGCCACCAGGATACCCACCATCAGGAAACCGCCAAGGAAACTGAAGTCCTTGCGGGTGGTCAGCGCGTAACCGGACAGCCCGAGAAAGATGACACCGGTGCCACCCATTGCGGTCATGACGATCTGGTCACCATTCGGAATCGTCAGGTACATACTGATAATGGGACCCAGCGTCAGCCCCATAAAACCTGTCAGGGCAAATACAGAGACCAGGCCCCAGGCACTGTTACGCAGCTTTGTTGTCAGGAACAAAAGGCCAAAGTAGCCAACCAGTGTGATGACAATGCCCATCGGCGGCATCTTGGTGATGACGGCAATGCCGGCACAGGCGGCACTGAACAGCAGCGTCATGGACAACAGCGTGTAGGTATTGCGCAGAACCTTGTTGGTGGCCAGTGCCGATTGTTGCGAAACTGTAGCGGTCTTTTCCATCATACTCATCGTCAGTATTCCTCATGTTGACTGAAAAATGTTGAACCGGTGATTAAGACATCCTCGCCACCGATTCGTTCCTCCAAGGATAACACCCCGGACGCAAACAGCAACTTGAATAACCTTGGCAATTTATGGTTTTTCTCTGGCCAAACATTGCAGGATTCCGGTATCCTGTCGCCGCACCGGAGAGGTGGCTGAGCGGTCGAAAGCGGCGGTCTTGAAAACCGTTGAGGGGCAACCCTCCCAGGGTTCGAATCCCTGCCTCTCCGCCATATCAATCAAGTAACCCCCTGCGTGGGGACGGATTTCATCCGCAGCGCCTGATCGGTCGCAGATCTCGGGGCGGGGAACACGACGTGCACAGAAAGCTGAAAAAAGTTCCGCACGAGAACAAATCGCTGCTTCACATGGCTAGTGGTGTTGTTCCAGCATCGGCTTCAGCCCCGTCCAGACATTCAGCATGATCTGTGGCTGTGCTTCGGCCCTGGGGTGAATGCCGTCGTCCTGCAGCAGTTCCCGGTAATCTGCGACCTGGTCGAGCATTCGCGGAACCAGCGGCAGGTCGTAACGGTCAGACAGTCGACGATACAATGCAGCGAACTGCTGATTGTATCCGGGTCCGTAATTCGGTGGCAGGCGAATACCGGCCAGCAGCACCTGTGCATTCGCCTTGATGCAATGTTCAATGATGTTTGCGAGACTGGATTCGATTTCCGAGAAGGCCAGCCCGCGCAGTCCGTCATTTCCACCCAGTGCAAGAATGACAATCGACGGCTTGTGGGCCTGCAGGGCAGAATCGATTCGGCTCAACCCGGTGCGTGTGGTGTCACCACTGACACTTGCATTGACGACGGAGTATTCATAGCCTTCACGTGTTATCTGTTGCTGCAGAAGGGCAACCCATCCTTCATCGGTGTTGATACCATAGGCGCCACTGAGACTGTCGCCCAGCACCAGGATCACAGCCGCTGTTTCAGTCGTAACGGCAACTGTATGGCCCGGCATCATGATGATGCCGAATAATGCAGACAGGATAATTCCGGAGAATCGCTTGATCATGGCTAATAATACGTCAACTGGTTTTGTCGAGGCCCGCAAGCTGGGCAAACAGGTGAGCACCCGTGAAGGGGTGCTGACCCTGCTCGATGATATCAACTTCCGGGTCGATGCGGGCACCTCGGTAGCAATACTGGGTGCTTCCGGTTCCGGCAAGACCACCTTGCTGGGCCTGCTGGCCGGCCTGGACATGCCAACCCATGGTGAGGTCATCATTGACGGCCACAACCTCAATGACTTCGATGAAGACGGGCGTGCGCAACTCAGGGGCGAACTGGTCGGTTTTGTCTTCCAGAATTTCCAGCTGCTGTTCGGGCTGACCGCACTCGAGAATGTCATGCTGCCGCTGGAACTGGCACAGGCGCCCCATCCGCGTAAAACGGCCGCGGAACTGCTGGAACGTGTCGGGCTTGGTGAGCGCCTGCAGCACTATCCAAACCAGCTGTCCGGCGGTGAACAGCAGCGCTGTGCAATCGCCCGTGCATTTGCCACGCAGCCACGCTGCCTGTTTGCGGACGAACCCACCGGCAACCTCGACAGCGATACCGGCAGTCGCATTATCGAACTGCTGTTTGAGCTCAACAGCGAGCAGGGCACGACACTGATCATGGCCACCCATGATGCACAGCTGTCGCAGCTTTGCAAACGGCGCATTCATCTCGACGCCGGCAGATTGTCCGAACCATGATGACCGATGGCGCGCAGAAAAAGGGGCTCTCGTTTATCTGGCACATGTCATGGCGCATGCTGTGGCGTGACTGGCGTGGCGGCGAGCTCAGTATCCTTGCCGTGGGGCTTGTCATTGCAGTAACCAGTATTACCGCCGTCGGATTCTTTACCGACCGGATTGAACGCGGCCTGAAACTGCAATCCGCCGAACTTATCGGTGCGGATCTGGTGATCACATCATCAAGGCCCGATGTCGCGGACTATCTCGAGGATACACGTGCCCATGGCTTTCAGGCCGCCATCACACAGCAGTTCCGCAGTGTCGTGCTGGCCAATGAACAACCGCAACTGGTTGAAGTCAAGGCGGTCTCTGAAGGCTATCCGCTGCGAGGTGTGTTGCGTATCAGCGACAGCGCCTTTGGTGTCGATGAAGCAACGACAGCGATTCCCGCCGCGGGCGATGTCTGGGTCGAGGCACGGCTGCTGCAGCTGCTGGATCTGCAGGTCGGGGATGAAATCAGTCTTGGCGCCACAACCTTTACCCTGCGAAAGCTGCTGCGTTATGAACCGGACCGGGCAGGGGACATGTTCAGCGTCGCACCGCGCGTGATGATGAACCGCGCCGATCTGGATGCCACGGAATTGATCGGCACGGGTGCGCTGGTGAACTATCGCGTCCTGATCGCGGGACCGCGCAGCAGTATCGAAGACTATCGCCGTGCCATCAAGGACAGCCTGAGGCAGGGGGAGCAGCTGCTGACAGTTGAGGAGGGTCGTCCGGAACTCAACAGGGCACTTGAAAAGGCGCAGCAGTTTCTGGGCCTTGCCGCGCTGATCAGCGTCTTGCTTGCCGGTGTTGCCGTGGCAACGGTGGCCTACCGCTTCAGCAACCGACACCTCGACAGCAGCGCCATGTTGCGCTGTCTCGGCGCCACGCAGAAAACCATCATCCAGCTTTTCACCATGGAAATGCTGTGGTTGTCGCTGCTGGCCAGCAGTGTCGGCTGCATCCTGGGTCTGCTGACTCAATTTGTTATCACCGAACTGCTGGACCAGCTAGTACTTGCACAACTGCCACCCCCCTCTTTCAAGGCCGTGCTGCTGGGGTATGCAACCGGCATCGTGATGCTGACCGGATTCGCCATTCCACCCCTGTTGTCCCTCAGGCGTGTACCGCCACTGCGCGTGTTGCGCAAAGACGTACCCATGACCCCGGTCAGTGGCTGGGTCGTTTACCTTGCCGTGGTGATGTGTATGGCGGTATTGCTGTACTGGCAGGTCGGGGATATTAAACTGGTCACGCTGGTCCTTGGCGGCATCACCGCAACGCTGCTGCTACTGGCGCTTGCCGCCTATGCGCTGATTCTGTTACTGAATCGCCTGCGTGGCCGGGTCGGTGTCGCATGGCGATTCGGGCTGGCCAATATATCGAGAAGGCCGGCAAGCAGTGTCATCCAGGTGGTCGCCTTTGGCCTCGGTATCATGGTCATGCTGTTACTCTCCACGGTGCGTTCAGACCTGCTGGACGACTGGCAGCAAAGCCTGCCGGAAGGCGCCCCCAACCATTTTGTCATCAACGTGCAACCTGACCAGGTTGAAGCAATCCGTGCTTACTTCAATGAACGCGGTGTCGCGGGTACGCGCCTGTATCCCATGGTGCGAGCACGACTGGTGGCGATCAATGGCAAGGCCGCACGCACCTCGGATTATGAGAGCGAGCGCGCCAAGCACATGATCACCCGCGAGTTCAATCTCTCATGGGCAGAGGATATGCAGACCGACAATGCACTGCTGGCCGGTTCCTGGTGGAGCAGGGACGACTTCGGCACACCGCTGCTGTCGCTGGAGTCGAAACTGGCGGAAACACTGCGCCTGCAATTACACGATGTACTGGGTTTTGATATCAACGGTACGGTTATCGAGTTCACCATAAGCAACCTGCGCAGCGTTGAATGGGATACCTTCAACATCAATTTCTTTACCGTGGTGCCGCCGGGTGTACTGGAAGACAAACCGGCTAACTGGGTGACCAGCGTGTATCTTGACAGCGAACAACGTCAACAACTGGGTGAACTGGTGCGCAAGTTTCCCAATATAACGCTGATTGATGTGGATACCGTCATGCGGCGTGTACGCGGCATTATGGACCGCGTAGCGCTTGCGGTTGAGTTTGTTTTCCTGTTCACGATACTGGCAGGACTGGCAGTACTGTATGCCGCCATCCAGGCCAACCAGGACGAACGGCGCTTTGAAAGCGCCGTGTTGCGTACGCTTGGCGCCCGGAAGAAAACGCTGCTGCTCGGCCTGTTTGCAGAGTTCACCACCCTCGGCGCCCTCTCCGGTCTGCTCGCCGGTGTTTCCGCAACCACGCTTGCCTGGTTGCTGGCCGAGTATATCTTCAAGTTTGACTACCAGCTCGATATCACCGTGGTCCTTACAGGAGTAATCAGTGGTACCCTGATCGTCGTGACGGCCGGTTTACTGGGTACCCGCAGCGTGCTGACGCACCCGCCTGTCGAAACATTGCGGGAAGGAACGGCCTGAATCGATAAACGCGAGACGGCGCTAAAACTTCACCTTCAGGGTCGCGCCAAAGAAAGGCGCGGTGGACAGATCACTTTTGCTGATCAGGTCACCGGATTCATCCTCCAGTCGCAGAGTGGCACCAAGCTCAGCTCCGCCGAGCAGGCTCAGCGTAATATCACTGGACACCGCAAACTCCGCCAGCACAAATAGCGGGAAGGCCTTGTCCTGACCGACGCCATCAGGTGCCGGGCCGCTGTCGTCAAGGCGGAAGCGGGTCTTCTCGTAGCGTCCACCCAGGGCGAACTGCCAGCGCGGCGAATACTGCCACTTGAGTTGCAGGCCTGGCCCGCGGCTTGCTGCAAAACCACCGCCGGTCTCAAGCGACAGCGTGTCGGTGATCTTCCAGTCGATAACCAGAATAGGGAAGAAGCTCGTACTATCCTCTATCTCGCTGAAGACACCAAGACCCGGACCGATGCTGAGTGTGTCGCTGATCTTGTACGCTGCGCCGGCGAGCAGGCC
>JBATFE010000294.1:0-5692 GCA_049664445.1 Gammaproteobacteria bacterium | reverse complement strand
TGCAGGGCGAGTGCGGCGCATTAAGCGTGCCGTGCGGGAAGAGGCGCAGTGGCTGACAGATGTATTGAGCCGGGAAGGTCGGCCACTGGGCACCCGCGCCTTCCTTGGGGAGGATTCGCGGCTTGTTTTGCAGTGGAGTGGTGCGTAAAACCTGCAGGATGCCTCTGAAAACAGCCATCCGACCAGGGCAGGTTGGTTGTCAGGGTGCCAGGCGACTGACCGGCGATGATCTGACGGATTGGTCCTGGCAAAAGGGCCCTCCTTTATATTTCAGGGAATGTATATGCAACAACAATTGCGCTGTGAAATGATTTCATGGGCAGAGGTGGAACGGCTCTGCCAGCGCCTCGCAGAATTGATCAGGGCGTCGGGCTACCATCCTGACCTGGTCATTGCTATCGGTCGTGGTGGATATGTGCCAGCCCGGCTTGTATGCGACTGGCTGCATATCATGGGACTGACCAGTATCAAGATTGAGCATTATCTATCGGGTGCTAACCGTCAGGAGAAAGCTGTCATCCGCTATCCACTGAAGGCCGATATCAGCGGGCTGCGGGTTCTTGTCGTTGATGATGTCAATGACACAGGTGATACCCTGGAAACTGCAACGCGACACCTGCAGACCTTCCAGCCCGGCGAGATTCGTAGTGCCGTCATGCACCATAAGACAGTGACTCATTTTGAAGCGGATTATTCCGCCGGAAAAATCATCAAGTGGCGCTGGTTGATCTATCCATGGGCTGTGAACGAAGATGTTTCCGACTTTCTGAAACGCCTGACACCGGCGCCGGGGTCACTGGAGGATGCACAAATACGACTGGCTCATCGATTCAATATAAAAATTTCACTGAAGCGTCTCGGTGCTATTTACGCATCCATGAACCGGTGACCGGTTTCGGGAGCTGCCGGCACATGCACAACGTGACCACTGCGGTCATACACCTTGAGGCGCAACAGGTCGCCTGAGCAGGCGGATATCAGGCGTAGCACCTGCACAGGGTGCGCGAAGAAAGCATGCGTTTTTATGCAAGATCGGGTTCCCCGCAATGTCGCAAAATGAAATTACGGCAGCGTTCCCGCAAGGCAATGGCAACTTTCCAGACGTCTTTGCCGGCTTGTTTCTCGATGTCCCGGGGTTGTATGGCCTGCCCGATATGAATGTTTATCGATCCATGCCGGGGAAACCAGCTGTCAGCCAGCAATATCGAACGTGTACCCCTGATGGCGACGGGAACGACCGGTACACCCGCTTCTGCAGCGACTGTAAAAGCGCCGAGGTGAAAGGGCATCAGGCCCGGTATGCGGGTAAAGGTGCCCTCGGCAAAAAATATCAAGGCATGCCCTGCCTGTAATACCTCTGAGAAATGCCGGCTGCCCCTGACACTCTTGCTGATGTCGAAACGCTCAACAAATTCAGTGTTGATGTTTTCCAGTGGCTTGCGAACGAAAAAGGTCTTTGCCAGTTCTGATTTTGCGATAAAACGGAATGTGCCGGGCAAGGTTGCGACCAGTGCGTAACTGTCGAGGTAACTGGCATGATTGGCGACCAGCACACAGGCACTTCCTTTTGCAGGCAGATTTTCATGGCCACTGACCCTGACAGGGGTTGCAGTGGCGTTTGCCAGCAAGCGGGTACAGCCGCGCATGACAGACCAGCGCAGGGAGTGCCCGGGAAGCAAGCTGACGCAGAGCCAGGCGACCGGGGCCAGTGCAACAAACACCAGCCAGCAGTAAGCAGCGTATGCCGTCGCTGACAGGGAATTCTTCGCGCGCCGGACCTGCGGCAGTACACTGGCCAGCGCCAGACGTGCGACTTGCCAGGGCAGGCTGCGCTGGCGCTTGCCGATTTCGCCTTTTTCGAAAAGTTCACGGCAGGCCGCGCGGCGGATTTTTCCGTTCGAGGTTTTCAGCACGGTACCGGGTGGTGCCAGCACCACTTCGTCCGGTGGTGCACCGACCAGGTCGGTGGCGAGCGTGTTGATCCTGCTGCGCAGCTTCCCCCGTTCGACGGTATCCTCGCTACGGGTTTCCGCCAGCACAATGAGCCGCTCTGTTGCTGATCGGGTATCCACACTGCCAAAGACGGCAACACGGCCCGTGCGGATACCGGTGGTATTGCCGATGGCCTCTTCCAGTTCGTGGGGGTAGATGTTGCGCCCCGCGCGGATAATGATGTCCTTGATACGCCCGGTGATATAAACCTCGCCATTGGCTATATAGGCCAGATCTCCCGAATCGAGCCAGTCCTGGTGGAAAAGCTTTCGGGTGTTGACGGCATCGCGGTAATAACTACTGGTGGTGGAGGGACCGCGGAACTCCAGCCGTCCTTCATGGCGTTCGGGCAACTCCTTTCCTGCCGTGTCAACAATCCTTATCTGGTGACCGGGCAAGGGCGAGCCGCTGGAAACGAAGCGCAAGGCATGTTGTCCCGAACCCGGTTCCGGATTTGCCTGTCCGGAGCGCATGAATGTGGAGCGTTCGATTTGATCGATAACCGGCCCCCTGTTCAAGGGTGGAAACGCCAGGCCAACGGAAGACTCGGCCAGCCCGTAAACCGGCATCATGGCATCGGCATGGAACCCGTAGTTTGCGAAGCGTGATTCGAATTGTTGCAGGGTATCCGGGCTGATGGCCTCGGCGCCGTTGAAGGCGGCACGCCAGCAATTCAGGTCCAGTCCTTCCAGATCTTCATCCTCCAGGCGCTTCAGACAATATTCGTAACCAAAGTTCGGGGATGCCGACAGGGTGCCACGATAACGGTGAATGGCCCACAACCAGCGTTCTGGCCTGGCAAGAAAACTCAGCGGCGGCATGACGACCAGTAACATCGCATAATAGAGACTCCCCAGCCATGCGCCGATCAGTCCCATATCGTGATAGAGCGGCAGCCAGCTGACAAAGACATCTTCCGACCTCGCTTTGACGGTCTGGCCCATGGCGCGGATATTGGCGAGCAGGTTGGCATGCGTCAGTACCACGCCCTTGGGGTTTCCGGTACTGCCTGACGTGTATTGAAGAAAGGCGATATCGTTGCTTTTCAGGGTGGGGAGCGTCGCAATCACGCTGGACATCATGAGTTCGGAAACCGTCACGACATGTTTTAAACCGGGCACATGTGACTTGAGGAGGCGTGCCACTTTCCTGGCTTCAGGAACGGTTATCAGCGTTATGGCGAGGCAGTTGGCCAGTATGCGGGCATGCCTGAGCATATGGTCTTCAAGCTGTGAGGGCCGCGCGGGCGGGTAAACGGGGACCGGGATGCCGCCGGCCATCAGGATGCCGAAAAAACTGTAAAAGTAATCCAACCCGCTGGGCAACATAATGGCGACCGGTTCGGCGGGCTGGAGCCCTGCCTGCTGCAGGCCTGCGGCAACCTTTGCGGCGCCTGCTTTCAACTGCCGGTAGTCGAGGTGCTCACCCTCACCTTCATCCCGGTAGAGCTGTATGTGTCGCCGGTCGGGGTGCTGTTCGACGTGCCAGTCCAGAACTTCCAGCAGTGTTTTTGCATCCGCCGGTGCAGCTTCTGCCTGTCCCGGCGACACTGCCATTATTGCTGCATCCGTCAATGTTGACCGGGGCGTACCGGCCCCTTGTATGGCGCGTAACAGCTCGCGGGCGGTTTCGACTTCGGCGAAGCTGCGCTCCGGCAGGGCCAGTTCAAAATATCTTTCAGCCCGTGCAATCAATTCGACGCGGGCCAGACTGTCAAGACCAAGATCCTTTTCAAATCGGCTGTCCAGACCGATGACTTCTGTAGACGGTCGCTGTGGATGGACTTCGGCAACAAGCGCCTGTATCAGCAGTAACAGGTTTTCTTCTGTCTGGTCCGGGTGGCTTTCGGCCTTTACAGAATTCATGTACTAATTCCCGGTATCCGGTTTATCCTGGGTAACCTGAACGCCAGGCTGCCTTGATTGAATAAACCTTATACCAGAATTTGCATACGCTGAATTCCAGTTCCCGCCTCGCTTCGGCCGGAATGACGTTATCAACGTCTATCCAATGTAAAAAAGTAGTACCATGGGCGGTATCTCCGAGGTTTGATGAATTGGATATATGCATCGACACCTGAATACAGTCCGGGTGACACAACAACACACTTGCTTAACGTATCGAGGGAGGTAACGAACATGCAAACACCCTTGCAGATTACATTCCGGGACATGGAACCCTCCGCTGCCGTCGAGGCAAACATTCGTGAAAAGGCCGGCAAGCTGGAACAGTTCTATGATCAGATCATGAGTTGTCGTGTCATGGTAGAAATGCCCCATGGCCACCATCACCAGGGCAAGTTGTACCAGGTGCGCATCGACCTGGGTGTGCCGGACGGTGAGCTGGTGGTATCACACGAGCACCACCACAGGGACCAGGCACATGAAGATGTCTACGTGGCCATTCGTGATGCCTTTGACGCCATGAAACGCCAGCTGGAAGACTATGCACGCAAGCGGCGTGGCAAGGTGAAGCAGCATGAAGCGCCAGCAGGCGGTCATGTGATCAGCCTCCATCCAGACGAAGACTACGGCAAGATCGAGACCCCGGACGGCAGGGTGATCTATTTTCACCGCAACAGTGTACTGAAGAACGCATTCGACAAGCTGGAAATCGGCAGCGAGGTGCGTTTTACGGAGGAGGCCGGGGAGCGGGGTCCCCAGGCCAGCAGCGTGACGCTGGTGGGCAAGCACCATGTGGTGGACTGACACTGCCGCCGGCTTGCAGGGCACTTCCAGGCCAGGGTTTGATACAAGAGATAGCTGATGCGCGATTCTTTCACCGCCACTGCACTCCAGTCAGATCATAGCGAAACCCTGCATGAATGGGCCAATTGACCTGAAGGGATCCCGGTCATTTGTCTTATGCGAAGTGAAACAAGACGGGTTACCCATCCTGATTTCCGGAATGACGGTTTGATAACAGCACGCAGGTTTGGCTGAGCCCGCGAAGCCCAAGCTGCGATGCATTACTCGCAATAACGGGGGAATCTGAATATCTCTGCCTTCGGAGCTCGAGACTGATCCTCAACAACTCCCCCCTCCCCCGTGTAAACTCACCAAGTCGGCACGCTTCACGGCGATTCGCACCGACCGCATAATCCGGAATTATTCCCCCAACCGCGAGTCACACAAGCATGCCCACAAACGAAATGCCTCCCCGCAAAGATATTCATGACCTTCTGAATGTGGACCACCACTTGCCCGGGCGGAGGCGCCTGCGCTGGTTGGGTGCGATGTTTATGGTACTGCTCCTCGCGGCCGGCGCCCTCCTCTGGCTGCTGCCCGGCGAGGAGTCCAGGCTGCGCTACGAGACCGCCGAGGTGCAGCGGGGCGACCTTACAGTGACGGTTACGGCCACGGGGACGTTGCAGCCGGTCAACCAGGTGGACGTGGGCAGCGAGTTGTCCGGGACCATCGAGGCGGTGGCGGTAGACTTCAACGACAAGGTGCAGCGCGGACAGGTACTGGCGCTGCTGGATACCGACCGGTTGCAGGCGCAGGTGCTGGAGTCGCGCGCATCGCTGCAGTCCAACGAGGCCAAGGTCAAGGAGGCGCATGCCACAGTGACGGAGACACGACTGGCGTTCGAGCGCTGCGAGAAGCTGGCCGAACGGCAGTTGTGCACGACGGGGGACCTGGATGCGGCGCGGGCTGCGTATGCAGGCGCTGGCCTCGGCGGCCTGCGCGCGTGCATACGC
>JBATFE010000293.1:0-1533 GCA_049664445.1 Gammaproteobacteria bacterium | reverse complement strand
CGTCACAGCCCTCAAACAGGCATGGATTCCTGCCGTCCCCGAGCTGCCGGCTGAGATGGTAGGCGACACTGGCCATACTGCCCTTGTGCTGCTCGCGCGGACCATAGACGTTGAAATAACGAAACCCGGCGATCTGGCAGGCAGCGCCCGGAAGGACCCTGCGTACATACTGGTCAAACAGGAACTTCGAATAGCCGTAGACATTCAGCGGCGACTCATGCGCCCTGGTTTCACTGAAGACGCTGCCGCCGCCATAGACGGATGCCGAGGAGGCATACAGACAGGACACCCCGTTTTCCAGACAGTAATGCAGTAGCGCCTTTGAATACTCGTAGTTGTTATTCATCATGTAGTGGCCATCCCACTCGGTGGTTGCCGAGCAGGCGCCTTCATGAAAAATGGCATCCACCTTTGCAGCGAAACCGGCTCCGCCCTGCAGCCGATCGAGAAAATCGTCCTTGTCGAGGTAGTCGAGGATTTCACAATCGACCAGGTTCAGGAACTTGGTGCCGTCCTTCAGGTCATCGACGACGATAACATCTTCACGGCCGCGTTCATTGAGACCCTTGACAATATTACTGCCGATAAAGCCGGCACCCCCTGTGACAATAATCATGTTCAGTTATCCTGCTGTTTGATTGTTTCGATGAGTTCGCTGGTCGAACAACCATCGGCAAAGTCGAGCACCACCACATCGCCACCCGCCTGCATGACACAGTCATAACCGGCGATGTCTTGCGGCCTATAATCGCCACCCTTGACCAGCAGGTCCGGCTTGATATCGCAGATCAGCTGTTGCGGCGTGTCCCCGGAGAACGGCACCACCCAGTCGACGCTTTCCAGCGCTGCCAGCACCGTCATGCGCCGGTCCAGCGGATTCACCGGACGGCCCTTGCCCTTCAGCCGCCTCACCGAGGCATCGTCGTTGACCGCCACAATCAGGCGCTCACCGAGCCGCCGTGCCTGGTTCAGATACAGCACGTGACCGGCATGCAGGATATCGAAGCAACCGTTGGTCATGACGATACGCTCACCGTGCGAGCGGGCATCGGCCACCGCAACCTGCAATTGCTCGCGGTTCATCTCCCCGAAGCCGGCATCCTGACCCATCAATACAGTCCGTCGCAGTTCGGGTACCGAGACACTGGCAGTACCCAGCTTGCCGACGACGATACCGGCCGCGAGGTTGGCGAGCGCCGTGGCCGAAGGCAGCGCCTCACCGGCCGCCAGTGCCGCGGCCAGCACCGAGATGACGGTATCACCGGCACCGGTCACATCAAACACCTCGCGTGCCTGGGTGGGCAAATGAAACTCCGGTTCGCCGCGGCGCAGCAGCGTCATGCCATGCTCACCGCGTGTCACCAGCAGCGCCTCGATATCATACTCTGCAAGCAGTGCGGCGCTGTTGTCGATCAATGCCTGCTCATCGGCACAGTGGCCGGCAACCAGTTCGAATTCGGCCATATTAGGCGTCACCAGCGTCGCACCGCGATAGCGGCTGAAGTCCTGCGCCTTGGGATCGATGAGTACCGG
>JBATFE010000292.1:0-3950 GCA_049664445.1 Gammaproteobacteria bacterium | reverse complement strand
GCCCCCAGGCTGCCGCCGAGGCGCCTCCCACGGCGGCACCACCCGCGGCCTTGCGCCCGACTTCCGCGTCCTTTTTCTGATTCACATTCGAGGCACGGGCGAATTGAATACAGGCAGCGATGTCCTGCTGCGCGGTCTGTTCGCCGACTGCCTTGAGGTGAGTATTGGGGTACAGCACCGGTTGCTTGGGCTGGCTGGCGCAACCGCTGATAGCGACGGCCGCTGCCAGCGAGGCAATACACACCCGGCGGTACGCCATTTTCCTGCCGGTCACGAGATGAAAGGCTATGCACATCATAAGTCTGCATTTTCTGTAGTCATAAGCCTGAATATAGACCAGCTTAAGGCTGTTTGACACCGCTATTTCGATTCATCGCGATGCGAATGCAGCCATTCTGCTGTGTAACAATACCCGGGTGAACACCCGACTGAAACATCCACTGCTGATCGTCGTCATGTTCATTGCCCTGTTGTGGGTGATTGAAATCGCCGATCGCACCCTGGGACTCGGCCTGTACCGCCTCGGGGTGTACCCGGGCGAACAACAGGGCTTGTGGGGCATTCTGTTCGCGCCGCTGATCCACGGCTCCTGGAATCACCTGGCAGCCAACAGTTTTGCACTGCTGCTGCTTGGTGTCGCCCTGCTGTATGGCTACCCGCGCGCGGCCAAACCGGTGCTGGCACTGGTCTACATCGGCTCCGGTATCGGTGTCTGGCTGTTTGCGCGCCACAGCTTTCACATAGGCGCCAGTGGCCTGACGCATGGCATGATGTTTTTTGTTTTCACCACCGGCATCCTGCGCCGCGACAAGCTGTCGATTGCGCTGTCCATGATCGTTTTTTTTCTCTTTGGCGGGATGGTATGGAGCATCTTCCCGCAGGAACCGGGGATCTCCTACGAGAGTCATTTCTTCGGTGCCCTATGCGGGATACTGGCGGCGCTTCTGTTTCGTGACCGTGACCCGGTGCCTGCGGCGAAGACCTATGACTGGGAGGGTGAAAACACTGACGACGAGGATGAGGATCCTTTCAGGGATTAGCCACTGAGCGCACATCAACCGAACTGGCCGTCCGTGCGCGGCCGCCACAGCATGGGCAGGAATACCCACAGAAACAGCGCATACGCAAGCAGCCACAGCAGTTGTGACAAGGCTATCCAGAAGACGAAGTGCGTTGTATCCAGCAATGGCAACAGCACCCGGACCACGCTGCCGGCGGCCAGCAAGCCGAACATCCATGACACCGGGGCCGGCGGCGCGAGGATATCCCTGCCGGTATGTCCGAGCGTGACGCGCGCCATCATGCCGAGTGTAAACAGACCGATGCCGCCGTAGGTAAACGCGTGCAGGGGCAAAAACGGTGAAATACCGAAGGCATACACTGCCACCTTCAGGGCAAATCCGGCAATGACGGCCGCATAGGCTAGCAACAACACCCATAACAGTGGCCGCTCCCGGATACCCGCCGCATACCAGCCCGCGAGCCGCACACTATGCAATATACACAGCACCCCGGCGAGCACCGCCACCGGCAACGAATCCGGTGCGGTGATGTCAGCCAGCCAGAAGCCGATAAACAACACCAGGCTGGCCGCATCCAGCCAGCCACGGTTTCTCAGCGTGACAGCCTGATCGAGTCCGCGTTCGATAAAGAAGGGCAGCACCCGACGTGACATGGCAAAGATCAGCGCCAGTATCAGATACACCCCGGAATACAGTCCGGCTTGCACCCCCCAGGGATAGATCTCCAGCACACCGGCATAGAACAGCAGGTTGGCAAGCATCAGCAACAGCACCTTGGAAAGGATGCCAAACTGTTTGAACTGCCGCACCTTGAAGACGGGCCAGGCAAGCGCAGCCACCAGCAGGGCATTAAAAAGACCATCTGCCAGTGCCGCCCATGCCAGCAAGCCGGCATCGCCGGCCAGCAGCAGGCGTGCCGTGAGCCAGAGCAGCAACAGCAGCAACAGCGGTATGCCATGCAGCGTCTGTACACCGGTCCAGTTGCGCACCGCCGTCAACAGGAAACCGGCAATCACCGCCATGCCGTAGCCATAGACCATCTCGTGTGCATGCCAGATCGAACCCGGCAGGGCCGACTGCCATTGCCAGCCGAGCACATACAGGCCCGACCAGAGCAGCATGGACAGCACCGAGAAAATTGCGGCAGCCGCAAAGAACGGCCGGAAGCCGAGGTTAAGGATGGCAGTGCCGGCAGGTCGGGCGGGCCGTTCGGGATCAGGCATGGGGGAAAATGGCAGTACGGTTAACGACCGCTCCTTTATGCCCGCCTTTTGGTTGCTGCGGGACGAAGGGAGAGGTCTTCTCTTGTTTGGAAGCTGTGAACCTGGACCTGCGAGCGTCTAGTAACGCCCGTTCTGCTTGGCAATATAGTTGGTCAGTTCGACCTGCTGGAAATTCATGTTGCGCAGGATGCGGTGCACGGTACGGACAATGGCGCGCATAACCTTGTAGACGAGATCCGGGTCTTGCTCAAGCAGGCCCTCGAAGCTGGCACGATCCAGCCGCAACAGTTCGCAGTTGCCCATCGCACGTACGCCGGCAGAATGCTCCACGCCGTCCAGAAATCCCAGCTCCCCGAGGATGTCTCCCGCACGCAGAATCTGCAGGCCGACCTGCTCACCGCCGGCAGCATGCGACACGACCTCCATGTTGCCATTGGTCAGGACATGCAGGCAGTCGTCCTTCTGGTCTTCCTCAATAAGGAATCCCTTGTCCTTGATGCCGCAGGCCGTCATGACACTGGCCAGCAGCTCACACTGCGCATCGCTGAGTTCTTCACCGAGGGGGGAGGCCTTGATGGCAGCCGCGCTGACAGCCATATCGTTGCATGTGTTGTCGTTCATGTTGGAATACCTCGCCGGCAAAACCGGGTTATTGTGTTGTCTCTGAATGTGGCTTGCGGGTCACCACCAGCCGCAGGATGAGACCGAACATCAGTAACAGCCATGTTGATGAAATCAGATCAATCACGTAACTCATGGCCGCGACCGGCGCCGGCATCTCCTGCATGTGGACAATACCATGATAAACCGCAAAACCGCCAAGGAAGATATAGGTGAAATACTATGGCGCCGCAACACCTGACGCAACAAATAACGGCTGCCAGCTGCATCACCGGCAGGGATCCAGGTTGCATAGCAGGTTCTCCAGTCGCTTGATAGATCTACGAATAATCAGGGTCGGGCAGACTTCAACGCACCTTCACCTTGATCAATTCCACACCATCCGGGTCAGTGACGTGCACCGCACAGGCAATACAGGGATCGAAACTGTGGATGGTGCGCAGGATCTCGATCGGCTGCTGCGGATCAACCAGGGTGTGGTTGTCCTGCAGGGCCGCCTCGTAGGCCCCCGGCTGTCCGTTCTGGTCACGCGGCCCGGCATTCCAGGTGCTCGGCACCACCGCCTGATAGTTTTTGATAATACCGTCCTCGATCACGATCCAGTGCGCAAGGCCGCCACGCGGCGCCTCCATGAAGCCGACACCCTTCGCCTGACTCGGCCACGTGGAGGGCTCCCAGAATTTATCATTATGGGTTTTGGTGTCCCCGGCCTTGATGTTGGCCACCAGGTTGTTGTACCAGGTCTGCATCATGTCACCGATAATCTTGGTCTCAAGGCCGCGTGCCGCGGTGCGGCCCAGGGTTGAAAACAGGGCATCCACCGGGACATCGAGGGTGCTAAGTGTCATGTTGACCAGCTCCTTCGCCTGCTCATTACCCGTGGCGTACAGCATCAGCACGCGCGCCAGCGGTCCGACCTCCATGGCATGACCCCTCCAGCGCGGTGACTTCAGCCAGGAATAGGACTGTTCGACGTCCAGCCGCTCGTACGGCGGAGTGGGTCCGCTGTAATTGAGACGGGTCTCGCCATCATAGGGATGCAACCCCTCGTCCTTGCCGCCCTCGTAGTCATACCAGGAGTGAG
>JBATFE010000291.1:0-24455 GCA_049664445.1 Gammaproteobacteria bacterium | reverse complement strand
CCGGCTGCAGCAGAGTAAGCCGGGTGCTGGATTTATTAATGGCCACGAATACACGGAATACACGAAAAAATAAAGACCTTGCAAGAAATCTTTTCGTGTTCTTTCGTGGATTCCTTGGCCAATTTTTGATTTTATCAGGTTGAGCCAGAACTTTTCTTCATCACCAGAGAAATACTGATGAGCGAACCGACGTACACGCACATTCTCAAGGAAGGCCTGTGGGTGAACAACCCCGGGCTGGTGCAACTGCTTGGCCTCTGTCCCCTGCTCGCCGTCACCACGAACGCCATCAACGGGCTGGGGCTGGGTCTTGCCACCCTGCTGACGCTGACGGCCTCCAACGTCACCGTGTCTCTGATTCGTCACGTGGTCCGTCCGGAAGTTCGCATCCCGGTATTCGTGCTGGTGATCGCCTCCATTGTCACGATCATCGAACTGGCCATGAATGCCTGGTTGCATGATCTCTACCTGATCCTGGGGATCTTCATCCCCTTGATCGTGACCAACTGCAGCATTATCGGCCGTGCGGAATCCTTTGCATCCAGGCACAGCATCGACCGCGCCCTGCTGGACGGGCTGGCAATGGGTGCCGGCTTCACACTGGTACTGGTTACCCTGGGCGGGATGCGCGAACTCGTCGGCCAGGGCACGCTGCTGTCGCAGGCCCACCTGATGTTCGGCGAGTATGGACGCCAGCTTACCGTGACACTGGTCGAAGACTACCGCGGTTTCCTGCTGGCCATATTGCCGCCGGGCGCATTCCTCGGCCTGGGCTTCCTGATTGCCGGGGTGAATATCATCAATGCACGCCGCGAAAAACAGGCGGCAGTGAAAACCCAGCCGATTGGCCAGCCGTCAGAAGCCTGAAGCGGCCGTGAACCGCGCCAGGCGTCAGGAAATCTTCTCGCGGCTGCGTGCCGCCAACCCCGAACCTGCTACCGAGCTGCAGTACAGCAACCCCTTCCAGTTGCTGATCGCCGTCATCCTGTCAGCACAATCCACTGATGTCGGCGTCAACAAGGCAACCCGTGCCTTGTTCAGGAAGGTGAAGACACCGCGTGCCATGCTAACGCTTGGTGAAGCGGGTCTCAGGGAATACATAAAAACCATCGGGCTGTTCAACACCAAGGCGAAGAACATCATCAGGACCTGTGCCATCCTCGAGGAACAGCACGGCGGCAAGGTGCCGGAGGACCGTGCCGCGCTGGAGGCGCTACCCGGCGTCGGACGCAAGACGGCCAACGTCGTGCTGAACACCGCCTTCGGTCATGCGACGATTGCCGTGGACACCCACATCTTCCGCGTAGCCAACCGCACCGGCATCGCGCCAGGCAAAAATGTCACCGAGGTCGAGCAGCGCCTGCTGCGGCTGGTGCCGGACGAATTCAAGCAGGATGCCCACCACTGGCTGATCCTGCACGGGCGCTATACCTGCATCGCCCGCAAACCACGCTGCCAGTCCTGCTGTATATCAGACCTTTGTGAATACACGGCCAAGAACCTCGACTAGACAGGCAGTATTGAAATACGTTGTAACTCGCTGATATTTTGATATATTCACAAGCAAAATACGCAAAGACCCTGCAGTCAGGAAAAAACCCTGTCCGCAAATCCGGCACCCAGAAACTTTTTGATTGAGTCAATGTCGTACTCATTGACGTAACAACAGGTCGTGGCAAACGACCGCAACCCCCGGGGGCATCCGCCCTGCTTTAAAAAACCCATATGGAGGCATTTCCAATGTCAAAAGAATCTGCAAAGAAACCCCTGTCTATTGCTCTCGGTGCCGCTTTCGCCACCACACTGGCTGCTGCCCCGCTTGCCAATGCAGCGGATAACCCGTTTGCCATGTCCGAACTGTCCAGCGGCTACATGGTCGCTGACAGCCACATGGAAGGTAAATGCGGTGAAGGCAAGTGCGGCGCTGGCAAGGCCGGTGCAATGGCAACAGAAGGCACCGAGAAGATGATGGAAGAAGGCCAGTGCGGTGGCGCGAAGATGATGAAAGAAGGCCAGTGCGGTGGCGAGAAGGCCGGTGCAATGGCAACAGAAGGTGCCGAGAAAGTGATGAAAGAAGGCAAGTGCGGTGAAGGCAAGTGCGGCGCTAACAAGTAATACCCACACTTCGGTTTTGTTGTGAGCACTAGAACCTATCCTGTCACAGGAACGGGGCTTGGACTGCGGCGGTCCCTGATGGGGCCGCTGCAGGACCATCCGCCACAAGCAGTCGATTTTTTCGAGATTGCACCCGAGAACTGGATAGGTGTCGGCGGCAGGATGGGCAGGAACCTGCGCCACTTTACCGAGCGCTACCCTTTTGTTGCACACGGCCTGTCCTTGTCGATCGGCAGTCCCGCACCACTCGATGAAACCTTCATTCAGCGGGTCAAGCGCCTGCTTGATGAACACAACATACGTTTCTACACCGAACACCTCAGCTATTGCAGTGATGACGGGCATCTCTATGACCTGATGCCCATCCCCTTTACGGAAGAAGCCGTGCACTATGTAGCCGGACGTATACGCCGTGTGCAGGACATACTGGAACGCCGCATTGCAATGGAAAATGTGTCCTACTACGCCGCGCCCGGCAAGGAAATGGAAGAGATCGATTTTTTAAAGGCGGTACTGGATGAAGCGGACTGTGACCTGTTGCTGGATGTCAATAACATCTATGTCAACAGCATCAACCACCGTTACGATGCGGTAACCTTTCTCAAGTCGTTGCCGGCAGACCGCGTTGCCTATTTCCATATTGCCGGCCACTACGATGAGGCGGACGACCTCAAGGTAGACACCCACGGGGCAGCGATTATTGACCCGGTGTGGTCATTGCTGGAAACGGCCTACCGGTATTTCGGCGTGGTGCCGACACTGCTGGAGCGTGACTTCAATATCCCGCCACTGCCGGAACTGCTTGCTGAAGTCAGTCACATTGCCAGCCTGCAGGCGAAGTGGAGCGACGGTCATGACCGGGAGTTCAGTCATGGCATCCACGCCTGAATTTATCCGGCATCAGTATGCGTTTGCGGCACATATCCGTGACCCGCAGCATCAACCTGCACCCGCAGATGTTGAAGACCGGCGCATGGCGATCTATCGCGAACTGTTTTACAACAATATAGAAGGCTTTCTCAGCAACACCTTCCCTGTAGTACGCGCGCTCCATGAGGACGATCGCTGGCACGCCCTGGTACGGGAGTTTTTCAGTCAGCATCTGTCACAGACGCCGTTGTTCCTGGAGATCCCGCGTGAGTTCCTGGCCTGGCTGGAACAAGGGCACGGCAGAGAACCCGGCGACCTGCCATTCTTGTATGAACTGGCGCACTACGAGTGGGTCGAACTGGCGCTATCTATATCAGAGGAATCATGTGAACGTGATGATGTCGATCCGGCAGGTGATTTCCTCACGGGGATCCCGCTACTGTCTCCACTGGCCTGGCACCTGAGCTATCACTACCCGGTGCATGAGATCAGCGTGGACAACCGGCCGCAACAACCCGGCGATACCCTCACCCACCTTGTCGTCTACCGTGACCGTAACGACGACACGGGCTTCATGCTGGTCAACCCGGTCACTAAACGCCTGCTGGAATTGATCGGCGAAGACAACAATGAAAGCGGCGAACAACAGTTAAACCGCATCGCGACCGAGATGTCACACCCCCAGCCCGGGGTTGTCATCCAGGGCGGCATCGATACCCTCAAGGGACTTGCACAAAAGGACATCATTCTCGGCGTAAAAAGACAGTAACCCCGTTGTCGGCGTTACACGAGCGTTGGCACATGGAGGGGAGAAGCGCATGATTGGTATACTGAATTTTTTCCAGAACCTGCTCGACAAGACCCGTGCCCTTGATTTTCTTGCACCACTGGCACTGCGGCTATACCTGGTACCCGTCTTCTGGATGGCCGGCACCAAAAAACTCAATAATGCCGGCCTTGACTGCCTCTCCGGCGCCAGTGGCCCGTGTGATTTCTCACCCAAACAGGACATCATCGACTGGTTCGGCAACGCCGAATGGGGGCTCGGCCTGCCGCTCCCTGAAGTGCTCGCCTACCTCGCCGCCTATACTGAATACTTCGGCGCCATCCTGCTGTTGACCGGTCTGGCCGTGCGCTGGATAGCGCTACCCCTGATGGTCACCATGGTGGTGGCAATGGTCACCGTGCATTTGCAGAACGGCTGGCTGGCCATTGCCGAGGGCACGGGCGTCTTTGCCACGGCGCGTACGGAAGGCGCCATCGAACGGCTTGATGTTGCCAGGGGCATTCTGCAGGAACACGGGAACTACAGCTGGCTGACAGAGAACGGCAGCTTCGTGGTACTGAATAACGGCATCGAGTTTGCCGCCACCTACTTCATCATGATACTGGCACTGTTTTTCACGGGTGCAGGCAAGTACGTCAGCCTCGACTACTGGATCGCGCGCAACTGGCGACGCTGACCTGCCCGGACACTACTGAAACAGCCGGCCTCTTTCACGCAGGTATGTGTGGTTCCGATCACAACGGCGTGTAGGTGAACCTCTGCCCGCTGACACTCGCCTCGTACATCAGGCCTCCCTTGGCGACTATAAACACGGCCATGCCCTTGTAATAGCTGCCGACGGTCGTCGCGTTATTCTGGCCGCCACTGGCACCGGCGGAAGCGCCTGCAGTGGATGCGCCAGCCGAAACGCCGGCCGTGATCGCCACCGCAGTCGCCTGGGCGCCAAATTCGAAGTTGCCACGGAATTCATCAAATGCGCGCTTGTCCTGGAAAAAGATGATCTCGCTGTAGGCCTGACCACCCAGCTGGAATCCCAGCGATAACTGCGTCATCGTGGTGTCACCGACGTGATTGCCACCGACATAGACACGGCCAGTTCCATAAGCTCCGCCGACAACAAACCCGGCCTTGCCGATAGTAGGAAAAACCGCGTAACCATAGCTGTTGTCGAAGAAACTGCCGCTCTCACCGGCGTTTCGGAAAACGTTGATCGTGCTCTCGAACCTGGCCTCTTCTTTTTCGTCAGCCCAGGCACTCGCCAGGGGCAGGGCCAGCAGCAACCCCAGCAGGCCCGCGCGCATAATTGACCTCATGATGACTCTCTCCTCGATTAGTAACAGTCAAACCCGATGCCGGCAGCAGCAACCATTGTCCTGACGGCTTCCGCAAGACCGGTGCGTGCAACCAGCCATGTACACTCAAGCGGTCAGCAAGCCGCGTATACTGAACCAAAAACCGTTGAAAGTCGACGAGGATACGCTGCTGCAGGCGGATTCTGACAGGCACAAAAAAGCGGTGGCCCGAAGACCACCGCCCTTGATACGGCTGTAACGGTTACGCCCTTTTCTTTTCCCGGAGTCAATACCAGACCCGGGCAATCCCGGGCCTGGCCTCAGGGCCTTGCGACAGGCAAGGGTTATACAGGTCCAATCAGTCTCGCGTCTACATGGTGTGATTTGACCTTTGCCAGCACATCCTGCGAGGAGTACATATCCCTGTCGTATCTGACCAGCATCAGGTGATAACGCAACGGACAGAACTCAGCGGCAACAATGCCGTCATTATTTCCAAGCGCGGCAACCAGATTCCCGCGCTGCTGTTCCTGCAGGTCTTCGGCTATATGCACAATGATTTCGACAGTATGCTCAGGTACATTCTCTATGCTACGTAATACTTGTTCCATGGCGGTGATCCTCTCCTATGTTCTGATTTCAAGACAGTCGCATCGAATTTTCACTATTGAAAAATCGATGGCAGACCTTCTCAAAACAATGTCCAGTTCAACAGCCAGATCATCATTGTTATTCTTGTTGCTGGCAGTGACCCGAAGCCTAGCATAGAGTGTTTGCTCCCTGTATCCGGGAAACTACGTACTTATAAGCAGTTTAGAATACAATGGTGCGTTAACAGATCAGGGCAACATCATCCGGTTGATATCCTGTCGTCGAGGCAGATGGCTACATAGCGCTGTACATATAAAATGTAAACAACAATCCGCTGGGCGATTCATCGCTGCGCCTGTATGAACAGCTCCGGGCGTAATTGCAATTTGAGTACGGAGCAGCGTATGTCAGCGGCAGTCGCCCCTGACACAAGCGGCGCAACCGGAAGAACCAATGAACCGTGACCTTCATCCCGGATTCGTCCGTCGTTATTACGCAATACTTGATCACGACCCGGGACATTGATGTTACGGGTCACTAACGGGGACTGGATTCCTGGTCACACACATTGCACATCTACTCCCCTGACAGAGTGATGAACAGGGTCCAGTCCCCCCTTCGATCAGGGTTTTGCCGGCACCTGTAAAGCCCGCACCCTGTCCAGCAACGCCTTCTCATCCCACTCCCGGCTGCCAATGGCACGGTAGGCGATCGTGCCATCCGGCGCAATCACATAGGTCGTCGGCAGGCCTTTCACCGGCCATTGTTCAATGACCTCGCCCGACCTGTCCATCAGCACGGGGAAATCCGTCGGGTAGTCAGCCGAGAATAAAAAGATGGTATCTTCATCCTCACCCATGTTGATTGCCAGCATGGCAATGCCCTCTTCCTTGATCAAATGCCAGGCACGATTCATCGATGGCAACTCTTCCCGACAGGGCGGACACCAGGTGGTCCAGAAGTTGATAATGACCGGCCGGCCCCGGTAATCGGACAAGCTGTGTGTCTTGCCGCTGGTATCCTGCAGGGTGAAATCAGGCGCTACAGCCATGCCGGGCACGGCTGTCAGGGTCTGTTCGGCCAATGCCGACGTGGCCAGCGAGCAGCAGATCAAAAGATGAATAATGTGCTGCATAAAATCTCCAGTCTGTAAACAGCTTGTATTTTTAATCAATACGCAAGCTTCATTTCAACTTGTCGACATCCGGCGCACACAGAATACCCCTGATTTCACCCCGATGCGGCGTCGACCCTTGCTGCCAGGTGACCGCCAGGTCAAACGTTGAACCGGGCGGAATGCCATAGGCCGTCAGACCCCAGTTATAGTCACCCGGCAAATATTCCTGTTGCGTGGGAAACATGCCCCAGCGCACCACCAGTTTTGCAGCCGGGTCGGCATCGTCATCCGACCACGAGGCAAGCAATGGCTCCTTCAGCAGTATGCCGCGCGTCTTGCCGGCATGCTGCATGCGCCACTGCGTTAAATCAATGGCGACCGCTTGCCCCGTCGATGATTTTCCCGAATTGCGAATAATGGTCTGAAACATGCAGCTTTGCGCCAGTTGTTCAATCACCTCTTTTGAAAATGCATGGTTCATGAACAGGGCACGTGTCTGATCGGGCAGACGCTGCACCAGTTCGATTTCTATATCGCCCTCGATGAAATGCCATCTTTCCAGTCCGTTCTCCTCATTGGTACTGCGCAGCACCCCGGCACTGCACAGCAACGGCATCAGCAGCAGGAAAAACAGCAATCCGGCAATGCGCCCGGGCAGACGGTCAGGCATGGAACAGGCGAACATAGGGCTCGTCACTCTTGATCATGATGCGAAAATAACAGCATCCGGCATGCGAATACACCCGGAACCAGGAGAACCCCGCGGCGAGGCCCACGCTGGCCGGATCGACTATTGAAGCGCGTTCTTCACAAGCTGCGTTCCCAGCCCCAGTTCCGCAATAACACCACGGTGATCCGAAACCGCATCGGACACGACCTGGTATTCACGGAACTCGATCCCGCTGGACACCAGGATCCAGTCCAGGCGTTTGTTGCGATCAGGGAAGGTAGCCTGCCCCTTGCCGTCCGGATCATATGCATTCAGTGCCAGTTCACTGGCAATCAGCCGCACAGTCGCCTCACTGGTACCCCAGTCGGCGTTAAAGTCACCCATGACAATCATGTGCCGATTCCTGTCGCGCATGAACCCGATCAATTCCAGCGCCTGCTGTCGGCGTGTATTTTCGCTGGCGAAATCCAGATGCAGCGAGACCACGTCCACTTGCACATGCGGCTGACCCGGCCAATCGACAGTCGAGACGACGAAGCCCTTGGGTGTCAGGGCAAGGTCCGGGTTGAAGGTCACCGACTCCGCATGACGGAGATCCGTCGTTGCCAGCAACGCCGTGCCGTAGGCCAGTCCCGGCCCATCGACATGTGTGCCGTTGACCGCACTCGAGAACGAGGCCTGTGTTGCCAGGTAGTCAACGTGGTGAAAATTACCACTCCAGAATGACGGTGCATCGGCTTCCTGCAGTGCAAGCACATCCGGTTGTTCCCGTTTCAGCATTGCCGATATCTCGTTCAGGTTCTGCACAATCGTATCCGATTTCTGCAACAGTTGGTGGAAGGCCTCTCCACGGCCATGGGCAACATTCAGGGTCATCACGCGCAAGGTCAAATAATCGCCTGACTCCACCGGGACGGCTGACTCGACAGGCACCTCAAATGAACGCACCGCAAGCGGGCTGCGCAGATCCGCCGTCGCACAGCCCTGCAGGGAAAGCACGCTAGCCAGCAGGCCGGCCGCGGTGATGCGCATCTGCTGATTGTGTAGCCATCGCCTTGTGATCTTCATCGCATACGTCATTGCCGCCCGTCCTGTCTCGTGTATGAATAATTCACTGCTGTGCAGTCTGCAGCCGGTAGCGGGCCAGTTCATTGTTTAACCACTCCCCTGCGGGGATCTCATCGCCCTGTCCGTCGATAATGTGATACTGCTTTCCTGTCATCAGGCTCGCGGTTGCACAAAGCGCTATAAACTGCTCGGGTGTATCGATCTTGTCCCTGAAGTACTGATATTTCTTTTCAATGTGCGCAGCCGCTGCAACCGGGTCGTGACGGGAAATATTGCGTTCGAAGGTCACATCGGATTCCCTGACATAGCCAATCAGGTACTGAATGGTTGCATCGAGATCCTCGGTTTGCTGTGCGGCTGCCCTGGCGGGTACCGCCAGCAGCAAACCCATCAGGACCGTCAACACCAGCCAGCAAGCCGGGTGAACCGGCATGCTTTGCCGGCTGGCAACGCCCGCACCCGGATTCAGCCATGTACGTCTTTGTGCATGCATGATCGTTAAGCG
The DNA here is from genome assembly GCA_049664445.1 of Gammaproteobacteria bacterium. Lineage (GTDB taxonomy): Bacteria > Pseudomonadota > Gammaproteobacteria > UBA9214 > UBA9214 > UBA9214. The sequence continues at coordinate 15,440 of JBATFE010000291.1, read as the reverse complement.
AACCTCGTGAGATTGAATATCGAATTATCGCCCATTACAGCGCCTGACCCTGTGACTTTACACGCCAGATTACAGGCCTCGGGTGCCTAACGGCATATTTCCTGTCACCCGTCATACTGGCAGCCCCGGCATCATTATCGGTCCTCACCGCAATTCAGGCATTCCACCTTCACCTGAATACCCTGCAAACGCCCTTGCTGTGAGTTCACGGACCGGCCCAGGCCACCCTGATGTGCGGCCTGCGTTGTATCCAGCCCGCCGAGATCTATCCAGTCCCCGAGGCGTCCATGCACCACGGTGTCGACACGCTGAGTGTCAACGACACCGTAATGCCGTCCGGGTTGATCATTGTGCTGTGCGATCTCCAGTGTCACAGAGTCGCCGTTCACACGGGGGACCACATAAAATCCACGGCTGACATCCTGAAACTGCGTGGTACTGCGCTGGTAGGGGTTACCCGCGCCATAATAACGTTCCGTTGTCTGCAGTGGCACGCGCAGCCCGCTGCTGATGTAGGCGGGCTGTCCCTCCATTGCCTGCACAAACTGCTGTGACGACTGCGATGACGTGGAGCGTCTGTCATGCAGCCTGATTTGTGCACGTGAACTGTCGACGGGGTAACCGGGTGAATTGATGCCGATCTGGCCGTTACCGACCTTGATATCCGCACTGGCACGGTAACCACTCGAGCTACGTGCCCGGTCCCCGGCATCGCCCACGGTAATCCGCAGGCGTTTCGGCGGCCGATCAAGCTCGGCGAGCAACTGCCTTATCTCCCGCACCCGTTCAGGCGCCGCCTTGATCACCAGGCGGCTACCCATGCCGGTGATGTTGCCGTCATTGCCGACAAAGGGCTGTATGACAGGCAGAATTTCCTCATAGGTGCGTGAATGCAGTTCGATCACTTCAATGGGGTAGTCTGCGAAGACTGCAGCAGCATACAGCATGCCGGATAGCATTGCGGACAGGAAGTGTGGCAGTCGTTGCATCTCTTGAAGCCCCCGGTCAGAACGGAAAACACGCCTGTGTAATTAACAGTACAATTGTCTGCATTATAATACGCAATCATCGACATTCCCGGCATATACTCTGACAGGAACCACCCACATGGCCAGTATAGGTACCCCTTTATCCCCGACAGCCACCCGCGTGCTGTTGTGTGGCGGCGGCGAACTCGGCAAGGAAGTCGTGATCGAGTTGCAGCGACTCGGTGTAGAAGTCATCGTCGCTGACCGTTATGACAACGCACCGGCCATGCAAGTTGCACATCGCAGTCATACGCTTTCGATGCTGGACGGCGATGCGCTGCGCGCAGTGATCGAACGTGAAATACCGGACTATATCGTGCCTGAGATCGAGGCGATCGCAACCGACACCCTCGCTGCACTGGAATCTGAAGGTTTCAACGTGATCCCCACTGCCCGCGCGGCACAACTCACCATGAACCGGGAAGGCATCCGGCGGCTGGCAGCGGAGGATCTGGGCATCCGCACATCGCCGTATCGATTTGCCGCTAATCGCGCTGAGTTCGACACGGCGCTCAGCGACATCGGCCTGCCCTGCATTGTGAAACCCATCATGAGTTCCTCCGGCAAGGGACAAAGCACCCTCAAGGAACCCGCTGACATCGATGCCGCCTGGGAATACGCACAGCAAGGCGGGCGTGCAGGGGCCGGCAAGGTGATTGTTGAGGGTTTCGTCGACTTCGATTATGAAATCACCCTGCTCACCGTCCGACATGCCGCTGGCACCTCATTTTGCGAACCCATTGGCCATATCCAGGTCGATGGTGACTATCGCCACTCCTGGCAGCCACAAGCGATGAGCGAGCAGGCCCTGGCCGGTGCACGTGATATTGCCAGGCGAATGACCGACGCGCTGGGCGGGCGTGGTATTTTCGGTGTAGAACTGTTCATCAAGGGGGATGAAGTGATTTTCAGCGAGGTTTCACCACGTCCGCATGATACCGGCATGGTTACCATGATCTCGCAGGACCTGTCCCAGTTTGCATTGCATGCCCGTGCCATCCTCGGACTGCCGATACCGGCTATTCGCCAGCAGGGGCCATCCGCTTCCAGCGTGATACTGGTCGAGGGAAGTTCCACGCAGGTATGTTTTGAAAACATAGAGACCGCGCTCAGTGAACCGGATACGCAACTGCGCTTGTTTGGCAAGCCCGGGGTCAGTGGTCATCGCCGCATGGGGGTAGCGCTTGCGAAGGCTGACACGGTGGAAGCCGCCATCGAGAAAGCCCGGCAAGCATCCGCGGTTATCGGTATCACGCTCTAGCAAGCAGCCGCCTGCGTAAAAGGAAAAGATATGAAAGACAATAGGTTAAACACACGACTGGAATCACTTGAGATACGCCTCATGCACCAGGAAGTCGCAATCGAGGAATTGACGCAGACACTGCTCCAGCAGGAACAACTAGTCAGCGCCCAGGTAGCCGCCATCGAACGCATCGAGTCCATGCTGCGCGCACTGTCAAGCGCACACTCTGCACCTCCCGGTGACGAGCCCCCGCCACCGCATTATTGAATCAGCAGTGCAATGGTTCACGCTGAATGTGACCGATGCCCGCTGAAAACGTTAACCGTACACGGCAGATAGCCACATCCATTCTCAAGCTGCACAATCAAGATGCCGATAGGATTTCACTATTCTTAAGTGACCCGAACCTAATCGCCATGAATACATTCCTGCCACTGGTCATCCAGCTCACCCTGTTCGCCACTCTCACCACCTTCGCCTGGCTTGTGATCCGCGCATTCAGAAAAAACAGCGCCTGGGGAATGGCCGTCCTGCTGTTCTCACCGATCAGTGCCGTTGTCTTCGGCATCAAATACTGGAAAGCCGACAAACTACCCTTCCTTGCCTGCATCACATCCTCGGCAACCGCGATTGCACTGTGCCTGAACCTGTTTTCAAGCTGGGGGGGCTGGGAGCTGGTTTATGCCAGTCAGCAGGTTCGGGAAGGCATCACGACGCATACGCTGACCGAAAAAGACACCCAGACCCTGATGACTATCAGCCAGGCATTTGACAAACAATCCGGTTTTGATATGCAATCCTCGAGGCTGCTGGCAGAGGCAAAAAGAGAACTGGCCCTGCAGGCAGAGAGACTCGCCGCCGAAGCGGAAGCAGAGGCCGAGGCTGCCGGGAAAGAACACCTCGATTTGAGGGACATAACGAGGAAAGTAAAACCTGCACAACCACGCTACCGTCTTGCTTATGTAACCATTAATGTCGCGGATGCGCCAAACTACGTGGGCTCCACCGTTAAAGTCACACGAAAGAATGTGCTCGAGAAAGAGTACCGCCTGCTCGGTACTTCAGGTAACCGGCTTGAACTGGCCCAGAATGTCGGCAGTGGCTCGTATAGCTTCCGTTACCGCAACAGAGATATAGAGAAACTGAGGGTGCTTACCAAGCAGGACTACTGACCCTGGTTGACAGACCGACCCGCATCTGAAAAACTCCTCGCCATGATGACTCGCAGCCAGTACCACATGATAATTGCCTGCACACACCGACTGCCCGTATGGCATGTCGTGCCGGGCACCCGTGGTGCTTTGAGGATGTCAGTCGAGTAGCAATACCGATCAAGCAAGCAATCTTCAAAGGCCGCAGGGTTTTCACCCTGCGGCCTTTTTCGTTTTAGTTGTTGTTTGAATACGGGCAAAAGGCGAGTAAATGGGTACGGGACACCCTGATTGGCTAACCCGAATATTGTTGCCCCCCGGGCAATCCCGACAAGTGCAGTGTTTAATGCAATATAAAATTTATTTATAAAATACAATCATGCACTTAAAAAACTACCGGCGAACGGGAAACGATATACTCCCAACATTATGCAGGTTGAATGTGCAGTCAGTTTTAGGAATGATTGCGCCCGAGATGTACTATTAATGGATCCTGGCTAGAGAATCATGAGCAGCACGACAGTCAAAACAGCGACAGAGGAGACTTCTCCGGCAAAGAAAAAGCCGCGTGGCGATACAAAAAAAGTCGCTAAAACCACAGCCCGCAAAGGCCTGGCCGGCACCACGGGCGCAAAGAAGAAGGCAACGGCGAAAAAGGCTGTCAGCAAAAAATCCGCTGCAAGAAAAACCACCCCAAGGAATAACTCAGACAAAACGGTCCGTAGCAAGCACACGGCCGCGGCTCAACAGCAACCAGATCCTGCACCGGAAAAGGTCAGTCCCTCCGCCACTGACAGTGCCCCGGAAGATACCCGCTCGCTGTCCTGGATGTCTGCCCAGGCCGCCAGTGCACTCAAGGCGGTCAAGGCCAGTCAGGCCGAGAAAGGACAGGCGGTACTCGCCAGAACCCGGAAACAGGCGTCAGAAAGGCACCTGGACGATGACAGCCTGATCAGGATTGCCGCAGAAATGCCCGTCGATGATGAAGCGCTGCTTGATTTTTCGACAGAGCAATCGTTGGAGGTACCGCAGGCAGCAGTGGCAGTCGTCATGGCTGAAAGCAGCGCTGGCACGAAATTATCGGGGGACAGCGGCACGCCCGAAGCAAGCACAGATTCAGCGGGCGCAACGGCCGAGACAACCACGGCTTCCACCGGGCAAACAACACCCGCCCTGCCGACAGCGCCAACAGCCAGGCGGTCTGTCGCGTTTCAGCCTGCGCTGGCCGCCGGCCTGTTATTCACTGCCCTCCTGCTTGGCTACTATTTCTGGCCCGCGAGCAACGACAGCGGTGAGGTTGTGGCAACACAGGAAAGCCGTGAAGTCGAGACATCTGCAGCGGCAACACAGGAAAGCCGTGAAGTCGAGACACCTGCAGCGGCAACAGCAGTCGTCGTACCACAGGGCACTACCACGGCGGATGTGGCGACTGCGCCGGTTGCAGAACCACAGCGGCAATCAGCCGCTATTGACAATACATCAACATCGACAAGCGCTCCCTACACAGGGGCCCCGTCAGTCCCGTCGCCAACAGTCGCCGCGCCAGCCATAACTGAACCGGAACCGGAGCCGGTACCGGCGCCAGTCGAATCTGCAGCAGTGGTGGCACCCCGGGCGTCTCAACCGACACAACCGGCTCAAGCGCCTGTGCAGCAGGCACAACCCGCAGTGCCCGCACAGACCAACAGGCGCGCACCTGTACAGGGTTATTATCCGCAACAGCGCCGACCGGCCTATCCGCAATATTATTACAGATAACAATTCTTGTCCGGGCTGCGCTGCCGGCAGGCCATAAAATACCTGGCCAGATTGAACAATTCTGTGTACAGGAAGTCTTATATTACCCATACAGTAGAGACGGCCCAGGCCGCACACGGGAACGATGCCCACATGGACATCAATCACAGCGACCACCCCTTACCACGATTGAGTGTTCTGCTCGTCGTACTGCTGATGCCACTGGTTTCTGTCACAGCCCAGGCCAATGCACTCGAACGGCTGTTTGCACCAAAAGCCGAGCGCTGGGCATTCTGGGATTCACGGGACCCCGGCGCCACACAGCAAATCGATCACTCCAGCTGGAACACGTTTCTGGGGCAGTATGTGCTGCAGGGTGAGGATGGCATTAATCGTGTCCGCTACTCCAGCGTGAGCGATACCGACCGGCAGCAACTCGAAAAGTATATCGATGCACTCGAACAAATACCGATCCGCCGCTACACCCAGGAACAACAGCTTGCGTACTGGATCAATCTCTATAACGCCGTGACAGTCGATGTCGTGCTGCGGCATTACCCGGTCAAAAGTATTCGTGATATAGACATCAGCCCCGGCCTTTTTGCGGACGGTCCGTGGGGGAAAAAACTGCTGTACATCGAGGGACAGGCGGTGTCGCTGAACGATATCGAGCACCGCATCCTGCGACCTCTATGGCAGGATCCACGTCTGCATTATGCCCTGAACTGTGCGTCACTCGGTTGCCCGAACCTGTCGAACAGCGCCTATATCGCTGACACGATAGACACCCGACTGGAGCAGGCGGCGACAGACTACATCAACAACCCGCGCGGCGTGTCTTTCAAAAACGGCAAACTGTCAGTCTCCAGCATCTATAGCTGGTTCAGGGATGATTTCGGGAAATCGGACAGCGCGGTCATCGATCACCTGCAACGCTATGCCACTGCACCACTGAAAGACTCACTTGCCGACACCGGACATATTGCAGCCTATCACTATGACTGGTCACTGAATGATGCACCCTGAGACCAGGCGCCAGGTGACACGCCTGTTCGCCGCTCTCGAATACGGCGAACAGCTGGCACACGATTGCGCCCGGCAACAGCTGCTCTGGATCGACGATACCCGGGCACAGCGCTTTCTCAAGACGCAGGCACGCCAGGAAGCCTCACATGCCGCCTTTTATCGTCGCGCTGCAGAATGGCTCATGCCTGGACATCATTACCAGCCACCCGCAACATTGCGACAGTATGGCAGACGCCTGCAGCGTGCCCTGGACAACAACGACCTCTGTGACTCGCTGACGGGTTCACAGATCGTGCTGGAGGGCTTTGGTGAGCAGATCATCTCCCGCCTGAATCGCGGCATGGATAATCACGGCATCGGCTTCCGGCGTATCAGACGGCTACTGCTGCGCCAGGAGCAAAGCCATTACGCATTTGGACTGCGCATGCTGCAGCAACAGACAGCCTCGGAAGCTGCCAGTGCCGGTCGGATCCAGACGCTGGCTGCCGATTACCTGCAACAGGTACAGCGCATCATGGATGAAATGTCGGATGTGTTTGTTTCGCTGGATGAAGACCCCGGGGAATACTGCAGCGACCTGCTGGACAAGCTGCCTGACTGGCTACGCGGACCCTGCACATGATCTCTGTGATCATCCCCGTTCTGAATGAAGAAAAGGCACTGCCGGCAACACTGCAGCGACTGTTCTCGCAGTCGGGCGACTTTGAGGTACTGGCTATCGATGGCGGCAGTACCGATAACACCCTGGCGTTGCTCGAGGCAGACGGCCGTATCCAGTTGCACAGCAGCCGCACCGGACGCGCCCGACAAATGAACTGCGGTGCCCGGCACGCACAGGGTGAATGGCTGTTGTTCCTGCATGCAGATACCCTGCTCCCCGGGGATGCCCTGGCAGCGATACAACAGCTACCCGAGACGACCCTTGCCGGTGGATTTCGGCACCGCTTTTCAGGCAGCCGGCGGGGACTGCGGCTGATCTCCTGGCTGCATAATTTTCGCTGCCGTTGTACGCGGGTCTTTTACGGAGACCAGGCGATGTTCATCCGCAAGTCGCTGTTTACCGGGCTGGGTGGTTTTCCTGAGGAACCGGTGCTGGAAGACCTGCTGTTCAGCGAGCAAGTCGCCCGTGTCACTACACCGGTGACGATGGACAATTATGTCGTCACTGATTCGCGCAAGTTCGAGCAGGCAGGTATCTGGCTGAGCCTGCTGCGCGTTATCCTCATCCAGCTCAGCCACGAACTGAAACTGCCGACGCCCGCCCTGAAATTCTTTGCCAACGTCCGCTAGTTAAGCGGCTTACGCGATCACCGGGTTACGCAGTTCACCCACACCGGTCACATCCACCACCACTTCATCACCGGGCTGCAGATATTTGGGCGGCGTAAACCCCATGCCGACGCCGGCCGGTGTCCCGGTTGCAATAATGTCACCGGGTAACAGGGTCATGCCCGCAGACAATACGGATATGATGGTTGGCACGTCAAAGATCAGCCGATCAAAGGTATCGCGCTGGCGCAGTTCGCCGTTTACAAAACACTTGACCTCGATGTTTACCGGCTCCGGCATCACACTGCGGTGCACCAGCAGCGGTCCCATGGGGGCAAATCCGTCCAGGCTCTTGGCACGGAACCACTGCAAATGGTTCTTCTGCAGGTCACGCGCGGAGATATCGTTAATCGCGGTATAGCCGAACACGTGCTCCCAGGCTTGTCCCGGTGCGATGTCGCGTCCGCCCTTGCCGATCACCAGCGCCAGCTCGGCCTCGTAGTCCAGCTTGCGGGTATAGGCCTGGTAGGCGGGGATCGGGTCACCGGGTGCAATCACCGCCGTGGTGGCCTTGGTAAAAATAATGGGATGCCGGGGCGCCTCGCCCGACTGCTTCATCTTTGCGGCAATCTCCTGCGCATGCTCCAGATAATTCTTGCCCAGGCAAAGGATATTCCGCCGCGGTACCGGGATCGGCGCCATGGGCCTGACCTCGGTAAAGGGGCGACAGGCGACACCCGCCGCCAGTGCCTGCTGCGCCAGCTGCCAGACCGCTGCTGCCGCTGCATCGCCGGCATGGACCAGCGATTCCAGTGTCTCGACCCCGGCTGCAGTCGACAGCTCACGGGCCGCGGCGCTGATATCAACCACGGTTGCATCCAGCAGTGCGCCGAGCTGGCCGTCCTCAAGCGTCAGGAATTTCATGTGCCCGACAGCCGGTCACTACCGATCGAAGCCTTCATGAGCCAAACGTATCACAGTCAGTGACATTACCCGTGGTGATACCCTGCCTGAACCAGTGCACCCGCTGCGCGGATGTGCCATGCGTGAATGATTCCGGCACCACACGCCCCTGCGCCTGTTTCTGCAGGCGATCATCACCGATGGCAGAGGCGGCATTCAGCGCCTCTTCAATATCACCCTGCTCCAGTATGTCGCGACTGCGGTCGGCATGATTACCCCAGAGACCGGCGAAGCAGTCGGCCTGCAATTCAAGCTGCACAGACAGTTCATTGGCAGCGGACTTGCCAAGCCCCTGTTGTGCCTGTCTGACCCGGGTGCTGGTACCGAGCAGGTTCTGCACGTGATGGCCGACTTCATGGGCAATCACATAGGCCTGTGCGAAATCTCCGGCGGCACCGTGGCGGCTTTGCAGGTCATCAAAAAAGGCCAGATCGATATAGACCTTTTTGTCGGCCGGACAGTAAAACGGGCCCATGGCCGCACTCGCCAGCCCGCAGGCGGAACTCACCTGGCCGGTAAACAGTACCAGTGACGGTTCTTCGTAGCGGCGCCCGGCCTGTTCGAATATTGCATTCCAGGTGTCTTCGGTGTCGGCCAGCACCACGGAGACGAAATCGGCCTGCTGCTGTTCCTTGGCCGTCGGTTGATAGTCAGTCCCGGAGCCGGAGGGTGCGCCGGCCTGCTGCAGCTGTAACAGGACGCCGGGATCGATGCCCAGAAAATAGGCCAGCCCGAGGACGATTACGATAGTGCCAATACCCCCCTTGAACAGTCCCCCGCCCGCGCGCGTGCCGCGACGATCTTCAATATGCGAACTTCTGCGTCCGGTTTTCCATCTCATAACAACCTCCAGTATGACTGCAGCGGCCACAGTATAGTGCAAAATCCCGCCCTGCCAGAACCAACCCGGGGTGGATCTCAACGGACAGTTTACTGTCCTCGCCATTTCAGTCACTATTCGGTTATGAATACCGATACCACACTGAATGAAACGGGCAAGGGCAGCAGCGGCCTGAAAATATTCCTGATTGTACTGGTCACCATCATCGTGACCGCTGCAGTCACCTTCTGGGTCATACGTACCTATATCTTTCCTGCTGAATTCAAGCCGGTGCAACTCTCCGCCAGCGAAGAGCAGGTACTGGAGCAGAAGCTGGAACGTATCGACAGCATCCAGTCACGCCGCACCCGCGGAACAGCGAAGGCGGCACAACGCGCGCAAGAGGATGCCGTCGAGACCCTGGAACCCGAGGCCTACAGTGAAGCAGGTGCCAGTCGCAGCATCACGCTGACTGAACGCGAGTTGAATGGCATGCTCGCCAAAAACACGGACCTGGCGAAAAAACTGGCCATCGATTTATCCGACAACCTGATGAGTGCCAAACTACTGGTGCCGGTCGATGAAGATTTTCCGGTGATGGGCGGACAGATTCTCAAGGTGCGAGCCGGCATGGAGCTCGCCTACAGGGACAACCGGCCCATTGTGATACTGAAAGGCATCAGCATCATGGGTGTACCCATCCCCAATGCCTGGCTGGGTGGCATGAAGAACATCGATCTGGTCGAATACTATGGCCACGAGTCGGGGTTCTGGAAGGCCTTTGCTGACGGCGTTGATAATATTCAAATCGAGGATGGCAGCGTCACCCTGTTACTGAAAGAATAAGTCGGCTTTCCACCCGCCTGGGCCGGGTACTACGCATTTACAGGATGCCCCGCATGCAGCTTAAAACACTGGGCCCCGTCATCATCCTGGCATTTGCCGGATGCTTCGTTGCCTGGCAATTCGTCAACCCCGCACCGCCCGATACCATCACCATCGCCACCGGCCAGCCAGGCGGCGCCTACCTGCTGTTTGCAGAGCGTTACCAGGCATTGCTCGCGAAGGAAGGGATCACGCTGAACATCCTCGAAACAGCCGGCTCTGTCGAGAACCTGCAATTGCTTGAACATGCGCCTGACAGCGTCGATATCGCCTTTGTGCAGGGCGGTATCGCCAGCGCGGTGGACTATCCGGGGCTTGTGTCACTCGCAAGCCTCTATTACGAGCCCTTGTGGGTCTTCTACCGGGGAGCCGAGACGCTGACCCGGCTGACACAACTGGCGTCCAGACGCGTCGCCGCCGGAGAACCCGGCAGTGGTACGCATGCCGTGGCCATGATGCTGCTTGAAGACAATCGCCTGGCGATTAATCCCGCCGAAATCCTGTCGGTGGGTGGACAGGCCGCCGCGGAGGCACTGGTCAGCGGCAGTGCGGATGCCGCCTTTTTCGTGGCCTCGGTGCAGTCACCGCGGGTACAGCAACTGTTACGCCAACCGGACATACAACTCATGTCATTTGAGCGTGCCGACGCCTATACGCGCCTGCACCATTCCCTGTCCCGCATTACCCTGCCTGAAGGCACCATTGACCTTGTGGAGAATATTCCACCCCGCAACACCCTGCTGCTGGCAGCAACAGCCAATCTCGTGGTACGTGATGACTTTCATCCCGCGCTGGTTGGGCTGTTAATGCACGCCGCGGAAGGCGTGCATGGCGGCGGCAGCCTGTTTGACAAACCCGGCCACTTTCCCAATGACCAGAACCTTGTATTCCCGCTCAATGACGGCGCCCGCCGCTATTTCAAACACGGCCCCCCGTTCCTGCAGCGCTACCTGCCCTTCTGGACCGCCAACCTGCTTGACCGCATGAAGATCATGCTGATCCCGCTACTGACGCTGCTGATACCGCTGATCAAGATCATGCCGCCCACCTATCGCTGGCAGGCACGCAAGAAGGTCTATCGCTGGTACCGGGAACTGAAGGCCCTCGATTTCGAACACCCGGAACAACTGCCCACGGACACACTGCACACCAAGATTCGCACGCTCGATGAAATAGAGGAAGAGGCCCGTAAAGTCGCCATTCCCCTGTCCTACTCGGACGAGCTGTACAACCTGCGCCTGCATATCGATCTGGTACGCAGCAAGCTGAAGACAGCGCTTACTGACAGGGAATTGCCCGGGAAAAACAGCAACAACGCCCCTGGTGCGCGGCAGTAATCGGTGCACCCCGCACAGCGCCTGATGCCGCTGGCTTCGGGTTACTGCTTCTTGCCCAGTAATTCGATTTGATAACCATCGGGGTCTTCGATGAACGCGATAATGGTGGTACCCGCATTCATCGGGCCCGCCTCACGTATAATCTTGCCACCCCGGTGTTTCACTTCGGCCGTCGCCGTGTAGACGTCATCGACCTCTATCGCGATGTGACCGTAACCATCGCCCAGATCATAGTGATCCGTGCCCCAGTTATGCGTGAGTTCGATGACGGTCTGCTGCGCTTCATCACCGTAACCAACGAAGGCCAGGGTAAACTCGCCTTCCGGGTATTCCTTGCTCCGCAGCAGTTTCATGCCGAGGACATGGGTATAGAACTTGATAGACCTGTCGAGGTCACCGACGCGCAGCATGGTATGGAGTAGTCGCATGATAGTCGTCCCCTGTTAAATGCAAGAGTAAGAAAATACCTGTATGCCAGTCTCCCCGGCCCCGTTATGCCCTGCGGGTAAGGACGGCTCCGGGACGTTACTTTTTCCGGCGATCTGTCGTTTTCTGGCGCCCGGCAACACGCATGCGCAAGGCATTGAGTTTAATAAAACCTTCTGCATCCTTCTGGTTATAGGCACCGGCATCATCCTCGAAGGTGGCAATGCGCTCGTCAAACAGGCTGTCTGAGTCGGACTTCCTGCCCACCAGAATGACATTGCCCTTGTAGAGTTTCAGGCGCACCGTGCCATTGACGTGCTCCTGCGAGACATCGATGAGTTGCTGCAGCATACGCCGCTCCGGGCTCCACCAGTAACCGTTGTAGATCAGGGTCGCATAGCGCGGCATGAGGTCATCTTTCAGATGTGCGGCCTCACGGTCCAGCGTCAGGGATTCCATGGCACGATGCGCCTTCAGCAGGATCGTGCCCGCCGGCGTTTCGTAACAGCCACGCGATTTCATACCGACATAGCGGTTCTCGACAATATCGGAACGCCCGATACCATTCACGCCACCGATCTTGTTCAGTGTTTCCATGATCTGGCCGGGGCTGTGTGACTTGCCGTCGATGGCCACCGCATCGCCCTGCTCGAAGGTCAATTCAATATAGGTGGGCGTATCCGGTGCCTTTTCCGGGGATACCGTCCACAACCACATCGCCTCTTCCGGCTCTGTCCAGGGGTCTTCAAGCACATCCCCTTCATAGGAAATGTGCAACAAATTGGCGTCCATTGAATACGGTGACTTGTTGCCCTTCATTTTATCAACCGGGATGCCGTGCTTGTCGGCATAGGCCATCAGGGTCTCGCGTGAGGTCAGGTCCCATTCACGCCACGGTGCAATCACCTTGATATCCGGGTTCAGTGCATAGGCGCCCAGTTCGAAGCGCACCTGGTCATTGCCCTTGCCGGTCGCACCGTGCGCGATGGCATCGGCCCCGGTCTCCTTGGCGATCTCCACCAGGCGCTTGGCAATCAGCGGGCGGGCAATCGAGGTTCCCAGCAGGTATTCGCCTTCGTAGATGGCGTTGGCGCGCAACATGGGGAACACGAAGTCACGTGCAAATTCCTCTTTCAGTGACTCGATATAGACTTCCTTGACGCCCATGGCATAGGCCTTTTCACGGGCCGGTTCGATCTCTCCTCCCTGGCCGAGGTCCGCGGTGAAGGTGACCACCTCGCAGTTGTAGACTTCTTCGAGCCACTTGAGAATGACGGAGGTATCGAGTCCGCCGGAATAGGCCAATACGACTTTCTTGATCTCTGACATAGTTACGCCCTGGTAGTTTTTCTGCTGCGGCGCAGGCGGGACAGCAAGCGCCGCGCCATGTCGCCAAACAGTTCCGTCTGGGTCGGGTGTGGATGAATGGCTTCGGCAACCTGCTCCAGCGTCATATTACCCGATACCATCATCACGGCCTCACCGACAAGTGTATCCGCATGATCCGCGAGAAAATGCACGCCGACAATGCGGTGCGTTGTCTTGTCGGCAACGATCTTGATCAGGCCATGGGTCTCGTTATTGATCATAGCCTTGGCATCGATGCTCATGGGCACCTTCACCTCGACCGCATCAATGCCCTTCGCCTTCGCCTGTTCAACCGACACGCCGACAAACGCCGCCTGCGGACGTGAAAAGATGACGCCGCAATCCTTGTCCTGATCATAGGTCATATTCTCGCCAAGGATGGTCGCTGCTGTCACCCGCCCCTGCTGAGCGGCGGTGTGTGCCAGCATCAGGCCGCCAATGACATCACCGACGGCAAAGATGTGCGGCACGCTGCTACGGCAGCGGCTGTCAGCGGTTATCACGCTGCGCTCATGGGCAACGCCGGCAACATCGAGATTCAGGCCGTCCAGTACAGGTCGCTTGCCGGTGGCCATGATGACGTAATCCACACTCAGGTTACGCTTCTTGCCCTCGCTGTCGGTGTAGGCCAGCTTCATGGCCCCCGGTTCACCGCTGATCTTTCTGACCGCCGCCGAGGTGTGCACATCGAGCCGCGGTTCGTCCGCCAGTATGGCCGACAACGTTTTTGCTATCTCCGGCTCGACCTCGGCAAGGATACGGTCCTGTGCTTCCAGCAGCGTGACCTTGCTGCCGAAATCCTGGAAGATCTGCGCCATTTCCACGCCAATGGCACCGGCGCCGATCACGACCAGTTTCTTCGGCGGTGCGCTCAGTGCCCACACCGTGTCGGATGTCAGCACGCCGCCGCTCTCGAGCCCCTCGGCCGCACCGGGAATCGGTGGAATGAAGGGCGGCGCACCGGTGGCCACCACGGCACAACCAAAGGTCAGTGTTTTCTGCGCAGCACCCACCGGCAGTGCGGCACGGCTGTGCGGGTCGTCCTGGTTGGTGGAGGTATGAACTGCCAGCGTATGCGCATCGACAAACCGGCCAAAGCCCTGCAGGTAGTCAATACGCACGCCCTTGTCTGTCTTCAGCGCCATTTCGCCGCGGGTTTCCAGTACCTGTCGACGGTGGGCCTCGAGGTCGTTCCACACCAGTTTCGGCTTGTGGGTACCGGTGACACCGAGGTGTGCGTCTTCAGCCCGGTCGCGCATGCGATCAGCGGCCGCACGCCACGCCTTCGAGGGTATACAGCCGCGCCACAGGCATTCACCGCCGGGAAACGGCGAATCATTGATCAGCGCGACCTTCAGCTTGTGCGCCACCAGGTCTCGGGCACAGTCTTCACCGCCCGGGCCACCACCAATGACAACTACATCGTAATCCCAGTCGCCCTCGGGGATGACGGGGCCACCCGGTCCCATCCAGTCGGCGGGATGTTCTGCCAGGGACTTCAGTGTGCGCAGGAACAGCGCCACATCCGCACCATTGACGACGCGATGGTCTGCAGTAATGGTGAAGGCGCTGCCTTTTTCGGTATTCGAGGAAATCGCCAGTATCGCCGCCAACCCGGGGGTCGCGATGGCATCGAAGTAACTGACATCGAACATGCCCATGTTAGAGATCTGGAAACTGGCGCCGGTGAATTCATCCGGGTTCAGGTGACGGGTGCGCGCACGCGCCACCAGGTCTTTCCAGTCGTTGTTCAACTCGGACAGTTCACGTGACTCGCAGCCACGCAATATGGGCACCACCAGTCCGCCATCATCGGCCGCCACGGCCATACCGATATCGGCCTGGCTGCGTTCTATCAACTTGTCATCCGGCTGGTAACACCAGTTCATCTTCGGATGCTGCAGCATCGCCAGGCCACAGGCCCTGGCGATCGCCACGGTGACCGAGACGCCGGCCGACTTGGCCGCGCTCATCAGATATTCAAGATGGATATGGGTCGTAACGCGGAAGGTCGGCATGGAGATGGACGAGGCCATGGCCCTGGAAATGGCCTTCTCCATCGACCTCATCGGCCGGCCATCACCTGCGACGGCCACTTCGAAGGGCGCCGGTGCGCGCTGTATGTCACTCGCTGTGACCACACCGCCAGGGCCGGAGCCGCTGATGCGATCGATATCGGTACCCAAC
>JBATFE010000290.1:0-2133 GCA_049664445.1 Gammaproteobacteria bacterium | reverse complement strand
TGGATGACCATACACGCGAGCACCTGCATGAAACGCCCTGGGTGGTGACCGTGCCACTGATCCTGCTGGCGATCCCGTCAGTGATTGCCGGTTTCTGGATTGATCCCATCGTGTTCGGCGACTTCTTTAACGGCGTGATTTATGTCAGCCCGGAGCACACGGGGCTGGCTCAGGTGGCCGAGCATTTTCACGGCGCCACCGGTTTTGTCATGCACGCCTTCGGTGGGCCGGCGATCTACCTTGCCATCGCCGGTGTCGGCACGGCCTGGTACGTCTACATGAAGCGGCCGGATCTTGCCGACACCCTCCGGCAGCGTTTCAGCGCCCTCTATACCGTGCTGGTCAACAAGTACTATGCCGATGACATCAACGCCATGGTGTTTGCCGGCGGCGCACGCGGGGTAGGGCAGTTGCTGTGGAAGATCGGTGACGTGCTGATTATCGACGGCCTGCTGGTGAATGGCAGCGCGAAGGTGGTGGGCTGGACCGCATCCGTCGTCAGGAAGATCCAGACCGGCCATCTCTATACCTATGCCTTCAGCATGATTATCGGGCTGTTGTTCATCCTGTCCTGGTTTGTCTTTATTTCACCGGGAGCCGTGCAATGATCGACTTTCCCCTGCTCAGTGCTCTGGTGTGGTTGCCGATCGCCGGCGGCGTGGCGTTGCTGGCCATGGATGCCCTCGGTAACACGGCCTGTCGCCAGTCGGCACTGGTTATTTCCATTGCGACTTTCCTGCTAAGCACGCTGCTGTACGCGTATTTTGATACCACCACCGCGGTGATGCAGTTCCAGGAGAGCGTGCCCTGGATTGCGGCCTTCAGCGCCAATTATCACCTCGGCGTCGACGGCATCTCCATGCCGCTGATCATCCTCACCACCTTTACCACGGTACTGGTGGTGCTGGCCGGCTGGCAGGTGATACAGCACAAGACAGCGCAGTACATGGCCGCCTTCCTCATCATGGAAGGCCTGATGAACGGCGTGTTCGCAGCGCTGGATGGCATCCTGTTCTATGTCTTCTGGGAAGCGATGCTGGTGCCGATGTTCCTGATTATCGGTGTCTGGGGCGGACCGAATCGTGTCTATGCCACCATCAAGTTCTTTCTCTATACCTTCCTCGGCTCGGTCTTCATGCTGGTCGCGCTGATCTACATGTATATCAAGTCCGGCAGTTTCAGTATTCTCGATTTCCATCTGCTGCCGCTGTCCATGACCGAGCAGGTACTGATCTTTATCGCCTTCCTGATGGCCTTTGCCGTCAAGGTGCCGATGTGGCCGGTGCACACCTGGCTGCCGGATGCGCACGTCGAGGCACCCACCGGCGGTTCCGTGGTGCTGGCAGCCATCATGCTGAAGATCGGCGGCTACGGATTCCTGCGTTTCAGCCTGCCGATTACGCCGGATGCCAGTCATGCCCTCGACTGGCTGATTATCGGCATGTCGCTGATTGCCGTCGTCTACATCGGCTTCGTGGCACTGGTGCAGCAGGACATGAAGAAGCTGATTGCCTATTCGTCCATCGCGCACATGGGCTTTGTCACCATGGGTATCTTCCTGGTGTTTACGCTGCTGGATAACAACGGCTCGATACAGGGTGCGGCGCTGGGCATGGAAGGCGGCATGGTGCAGATGATCTCGCACGGCTTTATCTCCGGCGCCCTGTTCCTCTGCGTGGGTGTACTCTATGACCGCGTGCACAGTCGCCAGATCAATGACTATGGCGGTGTGGTGAACACCATGCCCGTATTCGCGGCCTTCATGGTGCTGTTCGCCATGGCCAACTCGGGTCTGCCGGGTACCTCCGGTTTTGTCGGTGAGTTCATGGTGATCCTGGCCAGTTTCAAGGCGAACTTCTGGTTTGCCTTCCTCGCGGCCACTACCCTGATACTGGGTGCGGCCTACAGCCTGTGGATGGTGAAACGCGTGGTGTTCGGCGAGGTTGCCAACGACAATGTGCAGCAGCTCGAAGACGTCAACGCCCGCGAATTTGTCATCCTCGCCAGCCTGGCCGTGATGGTGCTGTTCTTCGGGCTCTACCCGGCACCCCTGATTGATGTCATGCATGCCAGTGTCGACAACCTGCTGGCGCATGTCACCGTGTCCAAATTGCCCGTGCAGGAAACCGGCGT
>JBATFE010000289.1:0-8402 GCA_049664445.1 Gammaproteobacteria bacterium | reverse complement strand
ACGGCGCGCATTCAAGGCACGGGCACATCACTGGGCCGGCAAGCTGGACGTAAAGGTGAACTGGCTGGCCGTTCGCCCGATGCGCAACAAATGGGCCTCCTGGTCCACGAACGGCCACCTGCACTTCAATGCCGATCTGCTCGACCTTGATGAAGCACTCTGGGACTACGTCATCGTCCACGAGCTGCTGCATTTCTACGTACCAAATCACGGGAAACTCTGGAAGAGTCTCATGCGCGTGCATCTCGGAAGTTATGAGGCGATTGAACAGAAGCTCGCCTCAGCGAAACCTGATATTCCGCAATAATAAGACTTCTTGCGCGGGCATAAGTATAGTTAGAGTGTATTTATTCACATAATCGATGAAATACAACATATAGACTATACTTATTCGCGCCACATATGGTATAAACTGTGCGTAGTATTTCGCGTAATCGATGAAATAGAGCGTATGGACTATAGTAAACCGGCCATTTCAGGCCTTGGAAAATCCGATAGAATACAATTAGCTGCGATAATCCGCGGCACGAAGGGTGCTATCTCTATCGGTGAAGCGGCATCGATTCTTGGTGTGTCCCGGATCGCTGCAGCGAAGATGCTGGCGCGCTGGGCGAGCAAGGGCTGGTTGTCACGGGTACAACGCGGGCTCTATATCGCTGTCCCGCTGGAATCCCGAACGGCGGATATCGCGCTAGATGATCCCTGGCTGATTGCGGATCGATTGTATGCACCCTGTTATATCGGCGGCTGGAGCGCGGCCGAGCACTGGGATCTGACGGAACAGATGTTCCGAACCATCATCGTGATGACAACCCGAAAACCGCGCAACCGCTCACCGGTTGTCAAGGGTACGAGCTTCATGCTGCGCACCGTACCGGCGAAGGCGATGTTTGGCCTGAAGTCCGTGTGGCATGGACAAATGAAGGTCTCGATCTCTGACCCGAGCCGCACCATCCTGGATGTATTGAACGATTCATTGCTCGGTGGTGGATTGCGTACAAGCGTAGATTTTCTTACCAACTATCTGCAATCTGAAAACCGCGATCTGAAATTGCTGGTTGAGTATGCTGTGCGGCTGGGTAATGGTGCCGTATTCAAGCGTATGGGTTTCTTGCTGGAACGACTGGTGCCGGACGAGCAGGAAATAATTGATTCGTGTCGGGCAAAAATGACAAAAGGAAATGCCTGCCTGGACCCTGCGCTGGCGTCCGATAAATTGGTAACACGCTGGCGACTGTGGGTGCCGGAAAGCTGGGCAGAGGAGAAGGTCATTGATTGATAGGCAGGAAATCATGGAACTCGCCCGGGAATTCGGTCTAGCCCCTAATGTCGTCGAGAAGGATTACGTGCTGGGTTGGCTGCTGGCAGGTATTTCCAATCACGCCGAGTTGGGTACTGCCTGGGTGTTCAAGGGTGGTACCTGCCTGAAGAAATGTTACTTCGAGACGTATCGCTTTTCAGAGGACCTGGACTTTACGCTTCCCGATGGCGAGATGCCCGATGGAGCCCAGCTTGTCCAGATGTTCAATGATATTGCTGAATGGGTCTACGATCAGGCGGGTATCGAATGTCCCCGCGACACCATTCGATTCGAAGTATACGACAACAACCGGGGCGGAATTTCTGCGGAAGGCCGGGTAGGTTATCGCGGACCGTTGCAGCGCCGCGGTGATTCGCCACGGATCAAGCTGGATCTGACCTGCGATGAGATTCTTGTGCTGGAACCGGCTGTCCGGGAAGTGCACCATCCCTATACCGACAGGCCGGTTGGCGGTATTCAGATTCAGTGTTATAGCTATGAGGAAGTGTTCGCAGAGAAGGTCCGGGCATTAGCGGAACGGGAGCGGCCGCGCGACCTCTATGATGTTGTGCACTTGTACCGACACGAGAGCGAACGGCCGGACCGAGCCAGTGTGCTGAGAACCCTCGAAGAGAAGTGTGCCTTTAAGGGTATAGAGGTACCCACCATGGCTGCCCTCGAAGGACGTCCGGAGCGTGCAGAGCTCGAAACCGAGTGGGCCAACATGCTCGCTCATCAATTGCCGGCCTTGCCTCCATTCGCGCAATTCTGGGGCGAATTACCAGCAGTCTTCGACTGGTTGCATGGCGCGCTTGTGAAGGTGGCGCCTCAGCCAATCCCTGCAATGGGTGGTGTCATGGATGAAACCTGGCGGCCACCGGCTATGGTTCAGGCCTGGCATGCCAATGTCCCCTTGGAGGTGATCCGGTTCGCTGCCGCGAACCATTTATGCGTGAACCTGACCTATCAAGGGAGTCAGCGCCTGATTGAACCCTATTCCCTACGCCGCACGCAGGAAGGGAATCTATTGCTCCATGCTGTCAAACACCAGACAGGGGAGCACAGGGCCTATCGTGTGGATCGTATTGAGGGCGCAGCGGCAACGCAAGAACCCTTCGTGCCGCGCTATGCCATTGAATTCAGTGCATCGGGCTCCCTCTCGGCACCAGCTACTGCGCAACGTGCAAGCAGGTTCCATAGCGTTCGCACATCGGCTCGTCGCGCACCGAAGCGAAGCAAGACGCCAGCTTACGGCCCGAAATATGTTTTCCGGTGCAACGTCTGCGGCAAGAAATTTACCAGGAAATCTCATGATTCAAGCCTGAACCCGCATAAAAACAAGCAGGGCTATCCGTGTCCCGGCCGAATTGGGATGTATGTAACCACCAAGTACTGAGTGGTAATGAATATCGATACATTCAAATGCATATATAGCTATTTACAGTTGTCTATCAACTTATCTCTCGGAAGGTATTCATGGGCAGGCTGAAGCGTGTTGCAGACAATGTGTCCGAAATGTTCTGGTTTACGGTAGATGACTGGTCCAGAGAATACCGGTTCGGAATCAATCCTCACCCGTGGGAGTTGTCGCCCGGCCACTATGATGAACACGATTCGATTATGGTCATTGGCCGTTTGCGAAATAAAAGCCGCCGCAAGTTTGATCGAGGGGAGTTACACCTTCTGGCATCACATATTCCAAGAAATAACAGGAGCAGTGAAGCAGAGCGCATTGGCAATGCATGGGTAGAGCAAGGGAAATTATGTTGCAGTGCATGGATACCGGCAGACGCTTTCCATTCGTTAGCGCCTGCCTTTGCCGCAAACAAGTTCAAGGAAATGACGTTCACGGTCTGCAATCTGCGCTACAACAAGGGGGCGATGGAGTACGTCCATCTCGACTACGAACTGACCTCATTGGAGGATGACGAATAAATTTCTGGAGCAATTTTTCAGCTTTATCGCGGTACACTCACGGTACACCGCCCAGTTTTCACTCCCTGAGCCAACCCGAACCAACCTATTGAATCAACACAACAATCCCTAAGTGTACCGAAGATCCCCTGTTTCAGCATAATCAGTAAGTTATTGATTTTACTGGCCCTCATAATCCCTTGGTCCCAGGTTCGAGTCCTGGCGGGCCCATCATCCCCATAAATTTCTTATAGTTATGGCGTCGAGACCAAGAGACGCATAGTCCCTTGGTGTGGGGCACGGCGGGGGCATGAATGGCATATTCCGGGGCCGGCTGACTAGGGGCGGGACGACTCAGGTGACCGATCGAGCAGACTCATTTGACGTCATTGGGTGAGGAGCACGGGGGTTGCACCACGTCATGAATCTATGGCATACGCGGCCTTAACTGTCATCCGAAAGTGGACATTTTTCGGTGGCGCACGTCCGTCGCAAGAGTGAATAGATAATAGGCCTCCCTCATCATTGTTCTTCAAATGAAGAAATACATCACATAGTAAACATGCTACATGTGCTCTACTTAACAAAATTTACGGCATGATCCAGGATGAAACATCTCTCTTCAAAATTCAGCCCCCTTTTTAAGGCTTCTGTTTTCGCGTGGAATCTCTCAATCCAAGCGCCGATAGCTATCGTCTGTATCTGTTTCTTATCTACGCTTCTTACCGCCTGCGGTGGCTCATCCGACTCGGGATCTGTATCAGACAACCAGGTAACCACCCAGGATGACGGTAACTTCACACAAGCTCCGCCAGCACCTTCCACCCCGGATACCCAAGAACCACAAACTGAAGACAATGCATCATATAACCTGGGCAGTACACCACAGGCTGTCATCGACCAATGTATGTCAGATACAGATAAGGACATGTTGACACATGTGAATGATGTCAGATCCCAAGCACGTAATTGCGGTAGCGCGAATTACCCGGCCACTGCTGCCTTAAGCTGGCATTGCACACTGGAGGATGTTGCATATGAACACAGTCGAGATATGGGTGATCACAACTTTTTCAGCCACACCGGCTCTGATGGTTTAGCCCCAGGAGACCGAGTCAGAAATGCAGGCTATGACTGGTCAGCTGTAGGTGAGAACATCGCTGCCGGACAACAGTCTATCGACACAGTTATGACGGTATGGCTAGACAGTCCCGGTCATTGTGTAAATATCATGCATTCCTCGTACACAGAATTCGGGGCGGCAAGTCACACCGTCGATGGATCTGATTTCCTTATTTACTGGACCCAGTTATTCGCCAGGCCACAGATATGATTTGATCGATTAAATTCAATCTGAAGGTCGCATTCCGGCTGGTGTATCAAACAGAATCATCCAGTTGCGATCTGTTTTTTTGTCGTACCAATGACCAATATACTGGCCCACAGTATAATTTTATTATCTTGGTTGGAGGCATTATAGTAATAATGATAAAGAGCTACTTGCTTTTATGGTGATGCCGTTTGCTGTGGTAAGTGTTGAAACCCTCTTAATCTGAATGGAGGAGTGATAAATAAAGTGCGCGTCCAAGGCAACAGCGAATATTTCTGGTAACTGACCGCTCGAGATCATAAGGAGAAAGCGATGTATTCTGTGAATCGTGTGCGAGAATGTTTGCGCCTGCCTGCGCTTGTTGTACTGTGCCTGACTGTAACACTGGCAGCTAGTACCGTCTTTGCAGGTCCCCCGGAGTTTGCACCGGGTGCCGCTGTTGCCGCCGCCAGACAGGCTTTCCCCCAGGTGAGTTTGCCGGCGCGCACCTATGGCGAAGAGGCCATTGCCAGACTCGGTGACAAGTTACCGTCCGTGGCCGCCTGGTATGGGATGACCACTGCCACGTTTGCCCGAATGCTGCGCGAAGATCCCACGGCCTGGATTGATAAACAGGGTCGCCTGCTGTTTGTCGACCAGTTCCCGGAACCGGCAGAGAGTGAACCGACAGACCCCCTCCAGGAGGCCCCCTTCCCGCTGAGCGAAACCTTTAACCTCAACAGTCGCCCGAGTTCCAGGCGGGTCATCTACCTCGACTTCAATGGCCACGAGACCAGTGGTACCGCATGGAATGTTGGTACTGTGGATCCAATTATCTCACCGGCCTACACGCGGGACAGCAATCCGGCATTTTCGGACCTGGAGCTGGAGTATATCCAGAAAATGTGGCGGCAGGTCGCCGAAGACTTCGCCCCCTTTGACGTCAACGTAACGACCCAGGACCCCGGACAGGCCGCGATCACGCGCACTGGCAGCAGTGACGAGTACTACGGCACACGGGTAGTCATAACCGAGGATAATTTTGATAACTGTGGCTGTGGTGGTTTTGCCTATCTAACCGCCTTCAACGATACCAGTGACTACTACAAGCCGGCCTTTGTCTTCAATACCAGCCTGACGGGTGCCGGTGAAGCCATCACCCATGAGACCGGGCACAACCTGGGCCTGAATCACGATGGCGCCGGCGGTGTCAGTTATTACCAGGGCCACGGCAGCGGCGATACCGGCTGGGCACCGATTATGGGCGTGGGCTACTACCAGCAACTGGTTCAGTGGAGCAAGGGTGAATATACCGGCGCCAATAATACCGAGGACGATATTGCCAGAATACAGACCTACGGCGCACCGTTGATGGCTGACGATCACGGCGACAATATCAGCGGCGCAACCGCACTGGACACGAGCACAGACGGCACCACAATAAGCCTGGGTGGGTCGGGCATGATTCGCCGCAGTGAAGATGCCGATGTCTTCAGCTTCCTCAGTGGTGCGGGTAACTACACGCTTAACGTGGATCCGGCACCCTTCAGTCCCAATCTGGATATCCATGCCCAACTCTACAACAGCGCCGGGACTGTGGTGGCCAATAGCAATCCTGTAAACAGCCTGCCCGCGGCACTCACTGGCAGCCTCGCTGGCGGCGAGTACTTTCTCAGGATAGAAGGTACTGGCAAGGGCGACCCGCAGGATACCGGCTATACCGATTACGGCAGCCTGGGTCGTTATACCGTAAGCGGCACGGTCCCCGACCCCGGCGGCCTGGCTGCACCGGTGGCTATGGCTGCGGCACCGTTCTATAGTCCGGCAATTGCGCCCTTGTATGTCTCCTTCGATGCCTCAGGTTCCATGGATGCTGATGGCAGCATCGTTAGCCGGCACTGGGATTTTGGTGATGGAAGCAGCGCCAGCGGGGTCTTGGTGGACCACACCTTTGAGGCGCCCGGCACCTACACCGTTACGTTGACGGTCACGGACGACGATAACCTGAGCGACAGTGATAGCCTGAGTGTTGTGGTGCTGAACCAGGCACCGGTCGCCGTCGCGACTGTGGACGTAAGCTCCGGAATGGCTCCCCTGACAGTCAACTTCAGTAGTTTCGGCTCTAATGACCCGGATAGCACCGGCTCGATAACCGCTTATAGCTGGGATTTTGGTGATGGTGGCAGCTCCAGCCAGGCAAATCCCGGCCATACCTATACAAGTTGGGGCCAGATAGTCGCAACCCTGACGGTTACCGATAACCTGGGAGCAACCGCGTCGGCCACGTTGGCGCTGGATATTGCCGCGCCGCCCTTTGTTGACCAGTACGCGACAGCCGAGCAGTTCGGGGCAGGTACCGTTAACGGTACCTATCTCGACCTTCACGATAGCGACGGTAGCGAACAATCCATACGCGAGCGCGAGTCCGGTGGCAAAAAGAACAGGCGCTACAGCTTCCTGGAGCACACCTGGATATTCAATGTCCAGTCGGGCAATGCCGTCACGCTGTTCCTGACCGGCCGCCAGAGCGCGTCCAGTGATAACGACCAGATGAACTTCAGCTACTCGATCAATGGGTCTACCTACGAGACTCTGTCGCTCAACCTGGGAACCTCATCAGCGGCCCATGTCCTACCACTACCCGATGACGTGAAGTCGGGCGGCGACCTGCGTATTCGCGTCAATGACAGTGATCAGCTTCCGGGGAACCGCGAGCTTGATACGGTCTATGTCGACAAGATGGTTATCCGCACTGAAAATCAGACGGCTGCGGTTGCACCTTCCACAGCAACAAATTTAAGTGCGACAGCAGTGTCCTCGGGGCAGATCGATCTCGCCTGGAATGATACTTCCGATAATGAATACGGTTTCAGGATCGAGCGCTCCACCGACGGTGTTCCTTGGTCTACGGTGAGCACCGTCGCGGCCAATCAAATCAGTTACAACGACACCGGCCTGTCACCCTCGACCACCTACTGGTACCGCGTTGTCGCCTACAATGGCATCGATGCGAATCCATCAAATGTCGACTCCGCAACCACACATGATGCCGGCGCAGTTGTTCTTAGTGCCAGTGGCTACAAGCGTAAGGGTGTCAAGCACGTGACCCTGACCTGGTCCGGTCTACCCGGCGCCAATGTATACCGTGATGATGGCCTGGTCGCTACCGGGGCAAGCTCTCCCCACGATGATAATATCGGCAGCAAAGGCGGTGGTAGCTACACCTACCAGGTGTGCAATGGAGATTTGAACTCCACCTGTTCCAACGAAGTTACAGTAGTCTTTTAATCCCTTGGTCCCAGGTTCGAGTCCTGGCGGGCCCACCATCTCCATAGAATTCATGGCTTTGTCATTGAGGCCGGGGGATCAGAATCCCTTGGTGTGTCTCATAGCGAGAATTCCGGTCTTGAGCGATTGGCTAGTGGAACACTCTGGAACACGCCACCTTTGCACGGCACACACCCAAGACGGAAATTCCAACTCTACCCTCTTCAGATCGGCAAAGAGTATATTGGTGGCTCGTAAGTCAACGCGATGTATGCCTCTTGAGAGACGCTATGACTCAACTACTTGCCGTAAACGGCTCCTATAGAGAGAATGGCGCAATAGACCAAGCGCTGGAAGTGGCCGTGCAGTCAGCCTCAGAGGCTGGAGCAACTATTGAAGTCATCCATCTACGTGACTTCCCCATAGAATTCTGCCGAAATTGCCGTCATTGCACACAGGTGCCGGGTGAGGCTCCCGGTGAGTGTGTTCATCAAGACGGCATGCGTGAGTTGATCGACAAGATAGAAGCTGCCGATGGATATATCCTTGCTTCCCCGACGAACTTTTATTCGGTAACTGCTCTATTCAAAAGATTCATGGAGAGGCTGATAG
>JBATFE010000288.1:0-1654 GCA_049664445.1 Gammaproteobacteria bacterium | reverse complement strand
GCTCCATCTCGAGATCATCGTTGACCGCCTGTTGCGTGAATTCAAGATCGCCGCCAATGTCGGTCGGCCGCAGGTGGCATATCGGGAGACCATCACCGAAGAGGCGGAGGGCGAGGGCCGGTTCATCCGCCAAACCGGCGGCAAGGGAATGTACGGCCACGCCAAACTGCGGGTCTATCCCCTCACCGACGGGACCGATTTCGAGTTCCGCGACGAAATCCGCGGCGGTGTGATTCCGACCGAGTTCATCAAACCGGTCGAAATCGGCGCGCGTGAGTCCATGGAGCGAGGCATCCTCGCCGGTTTTCCGATCATGGGAGTCGGTGTGGTCCTTTTCGACGGCTCATTCCACGACGTCGATTCATCGGAGATCGCATTCAAGGTGGCGGGGTCCATGGCCTTCTCGGACGCCGCCGCCAAAGCCGATCCGGTCCTCCTCGAGCCCGTCATGGAAGTCGAGGCGGTGACCCCTGAAGAGTATATGGGTGATGTCATCGGCGATCTCAACCGTCGCCGCGGCCGGGTGATCAATATGCAGCCCCGCGCCGGTTTTCAGGTCCTGTCGGTCCATGTGCCGCTAGCTGAGATGTTCGGTTATGCCACGGATCTGCGCTCCGCCACCCAGGGGCGCGCGACCTACACGATGCAGTTCGATCACTACGACGAAGTTCCACGCAACCTAGCTGACGAGATTGTGGCCCGCGCCAGGGGCCTGACCACCGCGTAAGAGGAGACGCTCATGGCCAAGCAGAAGTTCGAGCGGACAAAGCCGCACGTCAACATCGGGACCATCGGTCACGTCGACCATGGCAAGACGACGTTGACGGCGGCGATCACGAAGACCCTGCACGCAAAGGGTCTGGCTGACTTCACGCCGTTTGATTCCATCGACAAGGCGCCGGAAGAAAAGGCGCGGGGAATCACGATCAACACGGCGCACGTGGAGTACCAGTCGAATGATCGGCACTACGCGCATGTTGACTGTCCCGGGCACGCCGACTACGTGAAGAACATGATCACGGGTGCGGCGCAGATGGACGGGGCGGTGTTGGTGGTGTCGGCGGCAGACGGACCGATGCCGCAGACGCGGGAGCACATCCTGCTGGCGCGCCAGGTGGGTGTGCCGTTCATCATCGTCTACATGAACAAGGTGGACATGGTGGACGACGAAGAGCTGTTGGATCTCGTCGAGCTGGAAGTGAGAGAGCTTCTGAGCGAGTACGACTTCCCCGGCGACGACATTCCGGTGATCCGCGGATCGGCCTTGAAGGCCGGCGAGAGCGACGATCCGGACTCGGACGACTGCAAGTCGATCTGGGAGCTCCTCTCGGCGATGGATAATTACGTTCCACTGCCGGAGCGGGATATCGACAAGCCATTTCTGATGCCGGTCGAGGACGTGTTCACGATTTCGGGCCGCGGCACGGTCGTGACGGGTCGGATCGAGCGCGGGAAGGTGAAGGTCGGCGAGGAGATGGAGATCGTCGGCATCCGCCCCACGATGAAGAAGGTCGTGACGGGTGTTGAGATGTTCCGCAAGTTGCTCGACAGCGGAGAGGCCGGCGACAACGTGGGTCTTCTGCTGCGGGGCACGGAGCGCAAGGACGTTGAGCGTGGCCAGGTGGTTGCGAAGCCCGGCTCGATCAAGCCGCAC
>JBATFE010000287.1:0-1849 GCA_049664445.1 Gammaproteobacteria bacterium | reverse complement strand
ACCGTGAAACCACCCTTGACCTTGCCACTGATAACACCCTTGACGATGTCTCCATTCTCATACGCCTTTTCAAGCCGGCGCCACACTTCATCACGTTTTGCTTTTTCGCGGGACAGCTTGGTTTCGCCAAAGCCATCTTCAACCGCCTCCAGGGAAACCTCGACTTCATCGCCGATCTCGATCTCTACCTCACCCAATGCATTCTTGAATTCTTCAATGGGTATAATACCTTCGGACTTCAATCCGGCATTCACGATGACACTATCTGATTGAATATCAACAACAGTCCCTGTTACTACAGCACCTCTCGTCATATTCTGGTTAACGAGGCTCTCTTCAAACATTTCAGCAAAACTTTCAGTCATTGGAAACATCATCCTAGAACCGTGAAAACACGGCCCGTTTATTAAAGCTACCGTATCTGGCGATACCGCAGGTCAGGTTAAAAAATTTGGCCGGGGCAGTGACCCGGCCAAAACGCAAAGCAAGATTATACGTGTATCTGCTTCATTGTACAGGGATTTTTACATGGTCGCGGGAACCGCCTGCAACACCCGTTGCAGGGTATCAGCCTCATCCAGATCGCTGTTGTCGATGATCAGGGCGTCCGCTGCCGGCTTCAGGGGTGAGGCCTTGCGTGCGGAATCACGCGCATCCCGCACCTCCACCTCCTTTATCAGCACCGCCAGATCAGCCTCTATTCCCTTATCTTTCAATTGGTTATATCGCCTCTCCGCACGGATCCGGGGGCGCGCAGTGAGGAATAATTTCAACCTTGCGTCGGGAAATACAACCGTCCCCATATCACGCCCGTCGGCGATCAAACCCGGTGGCTGGCGGTAATGTCGCTGCCAAGCCAGTAACGCCTCACGAACGGCCGGCAAGGCCGCCGTTTTGGATGCCGCATCCGCACAGCGCTCGGTGCGCAGGGCATCGCTGATATCGACGCCATCCAGTCGAATGACCGGGTTTTCCGGTGTTGGCAACCGATAGCTTTCACTCAAACGGCCCACAAGCGCGAGCAGGGCCGCTTCGTCATCCAGGTCCAGCGATTCCTGCAGGGCCGCGTAGGCCAGCAGACGGTACAGGGCGCCACTGTCCAGATGGTGCCAGCCGAGGCGTTCGGCCAGCGCCTGGCTGATGGTGCCCTTGCCCGAACCACTGGGGCCGTCGATGGTAATCACCGGCACTGCTTGCCCGGCATGATGATCAGGATTATTCATGGTATTAGTTCAGCACATCGCAATGGCATTGGCCTGGTGACAGTATGCCACCCCAGCCTACACCGTGATTGCCCCGATGGTCAGCCCCGCCTGGCTTGCCTGCTCGACAAACCCGGGGAACGAGGTATTCACATTGGCGCAGTCTGTGATCTCTATCTCGCCCTGCGCACGCAGCGCGGCCATGGAGAAGGCCATGGCAATGCGGTGGTCACCGTGGCTGCCGACACAACCGCTACCGAGCGTACCGCCTTCAATCACCATGCCGTCAGGGGTTGGCTGCGCGTCAATGCCCAGTGTCTGCAGGCCGTCGGCCATCACCTGGATACGATCACTTTCCTTGACGCGCAATTCCTCTGCACCGGTCAACACCGTCCTGCCCTGTGCACAGGCCGCCGCCACGAAGATCACCGGGAATTCGTCTATCGCCAGTGGCACCAGCCGCGGCGGGATGTCGATGCCGTGTAACGGCGCGGACTGTACGCGCAGGTCGGCGACCGGTTCACCACCGACGTCACGTTCATTCATTAAGGTGATATCAGCCCCCATCCGCTGCAGTATATCGATGATACCGGTGCGCGTCGGGTTCATGCCGACATGTGCCAGCAGCAGGTCGGAGCCCGGTGCAA
>JBATFE010000286.1:0-2376 GCA_049664445.1 Gammaproteobacteria bacterium | reverse complement strand
CAGTATAGCCCTGCGGCTTTTTGCAAAGAAGCTATGGTAGAGTATTTGTAAACGGGACCAGAATTCCAAAAAGGGGGGAACATGCCACGCCTGATCACACTTTCAAGAGCCGCACGTCTGGTCGGCGTCAAACGCGGTGTATTGCAGACCAAAATTCAGCAGGGTGAATTGCGGACCTTTGAAGGTGAACTGCTGTTATCCGATCTGCTGCACGCCTACCCGCAGACCAAGATAGAAGACACCACCATGCTGGAGCGCGTCGAGCACATCATGGAACGGGCGGTTAACAAGATCATACGCCCCGATGAAGACACACCCGACAGCAACACCCTGGCCGCGCGTATCATGGTATTGAGTCAGGAGCTTGCACAGACCCGGCAACAGGCACGTCGCCAGGCCGAGCTGATTGACAGGCTGAAACTGAAGATCGAGGAACTTGCAGCAGACGCGGAACAGACGCAGGGCGCTGCATTTAGTAAACTACAGGCCTGGTTCACTGAGGCGCTGGAATCCAGCGAGGCGTCGACTGATGACACCGATTTCATTGCCAAAGAGGCCTTTTTACGCGTTATGGCGGCACAGGTTCGCATCCTGCCCAGCGGGCATGAATTCCTGATTGAAGGCTCCGATTCCATTCTGGAAGCCGGGCTGCGCAGCGGGCTGGCACTCGACTACGGCTGCAGCAACGGCAATTGCGGCAAATGCAAGGCCAAGGTTGTCTCCGGCCAGGTAAAGCTGATAGCGCCACATGACTTCGTCCTGTCGGAAACCGAGAAAGGCCTGGGTTATATCCTCGCCTGCTGCAACACGGCAGTCACCGACATCGTGCTGGAGGCCGAGGAAGCGCTCGGTTCACATGATATCCAGCGGCAGAAAATCGAGCTCCGGATCAAAAAGATGGAACGTCCCGATGACCGGGTGCTCATCCTGCGTGCCAAGACGCCCCGTACCCAGCGACTGCGTTTTCTTGCCGGCCAGTACCTGTCATTACAGCTCGATGGCCTGCCCCCCCAGGACTGCTCCATTGCCAGCTGCCCCTGTGACGACATGAACCTGGAATTTCACATTCCGGTTGTTGACGGCAATCCGTTTGTTGAGGCCCTGCTCGACACCGTGAAAACAAATGCCAGCCTGTGTATCGAGGGGCCACAGGGTGACTTCTCTCTCAACGAGGACTCGCCGCGATCGCTGGTATTCATCGCCGTTGATACCGGCTTTGGTCCCATCAAGAGCCTGATTGAACACGCCATGGCGCTGGACAGCGCCGAGAATATTTATCTTTACCGGATCACCACGGCAGGCAACTGCCTGTACCTCGGCAACCTGTGCCGCTCGTGGGCGGATGCACTGGACAATTTCAGCTTTAAGGCACTGGAGGCAACAGCAAGCACCACTGTCGAGGCCCTGTTGCCCCGAATCATGGCTGACCTGGGCGATGTCAGCGCGCTGGATTTTTATGCCTGCATGCCGGCTGCGTTGCTCGAGCCGGTCGAAAGCTGGCTGAAAGGTCAAGGGGTGACGACAGCACAGTGTCGGCTGGAACCGCTGCACCAGAACACGACAGCGAAATGATGATTGACTACTTGACGATCTTCAGCGCGGGACGCTTACCCGGTCTGGCCCCGGCACTATCCGGTTCAGGCCCGTTATCATCATCATTAAAGACCATGCCGCGGCCATTTTCCTTGGCATAAATGGCCAGCACGGCATCTACCGGCACATAAACGTCGGTAGATATCCCGCCGAAGCGGGCACGAAAGCCGATCGCATCATTACCCAGCATCAGGCCTTCAACGGCCTGGGGGCTGATATTCAGAACGATTTTCCCATTCTGGCCCTGCTGTGCCGGCACTTCCACACCGTCACCTTCCATATCTACCAACAGATGCGGTGTCATTTCATTATCCAGGATCCACTCATGGATCGCACGGACCAGATAGGGACGACTGCGTGTCATACGGAATAAGATACCAGCACTGGCCGGCTCTGGAAAAGACAATATATTTTAGCCACGAAATCCACGGAAGAACACGAAAGAATAAATACCTTACAAGAAATTTTTCTGTGTACTTCCGTGGATTCCATGGCTAATGGAACAATGAAGCCAGCGCTGTAAAAGCAACAACGGGAACCGGGTCACTCTCTCATTTCACGTTCAGCCTCTGTGAGACTGGCCTGGAATGACTCGCGGTTGAACATGCGTTCTGCATATTCCATCACCGGTTTTGCCTGGCGCGGCAATTCGATTCGGTAGCGCATCAGGCGCCACAGTATGGGAACAATACTGGCATCAACCAGTGTAAATTCATCGCTGAGGAAATACGGCTTGGCGGCAAACACCTCGGCACTCGAGGTGAGGCTGTCGCGCAGGGTTTT
>JBATFE010000285.1:0-8695 GCA_049664445.1 Gammaproteobacteria bacterium | reverse complement strand
CAGCAGCGTGCTTAACGCGGCGTATTTTCTTCCCGTGCTGTACCGCGCCTGGTTCCGCGCCCCCGGCCCTGCCTGGCCGGCAGAGCACATACCGGCTGCGCGCCTTGAAACCAGCGCGGCCCTGCTGTGGCCACCGGTAATCACCGCGACGCTGGCACTGGCGGCCGGCCTGTTCGCCGCCGCCCCGTACAGCCCGCTGGAGTGGGCGACGCTGATCGCACACCGGGAGTATGGCCTGTGAACAGCTTCATACTGGTACTGGTCTGGGTGCTGCCGCTGGCACTGGCGGTCCTTGCCGGTCAGCGTTACGCCCGCTGGATTATGCTTGCTGCGCCGCTGCCAGCGCTGCTCGCGGCCGCCGTCGTACCGGTCGGCAGCAGCGTTTCGCTGCCCTGGCTGCTGCTCGGCGTGGAGCTCGGCCTGGATGATACCGGTCGCGTGTTTCTGTTGTTCAGTGGACTGCTGTGGCTGATCGCAAGCCTGTATGCAGCCGGGAGCCAGGCTGGCGACCACAAGGTGATGCGGTTTCGTATTTTCTTCCTGCTGGCGATGGCGGGCAATCTGGGCCTGATCGTGGCCCAGGATGCAGTGAGTTTCTACCTTGGCTTCACGCTGATGGGACTGGCGGTCTACGGATTGATTGCACATCCTGCATCTCAGCATGCCCGGCAGGCGGCACGCCGCTACCTTATGTGGACCATTGCCGGTGAAATGCTGCTGTTCGTTGCCATCGTCATGCTGGCGGCGCAACATAACGGTGTCGTATCTTTCAGCGTCCTGCAGTCGAGTCCGCCCGCCGGGTTCGTCATACTGTTACTCGTGATCGGCTTCGGCATCAAGCTGGCACTACCCGGCCTGCACTTGTGGCTGCCACAGGCCTACGCAGTCACCCCGACGCCCGCCGTCGCGGTGCTCAGCGGCGCCATGATCAATGCCGGTCTGCTGGGCTGGTTGCGTTTCCTGCCAGCTGACGATGCCACGCTCGTCAGCTGGGGTCAGGTGTTACTGGTCGCAGGCATGACCGGTATCTGCTTCGGTGCAATTGTCGGGCTGATGCAACGCACGCCACGCCTGCTGCTGGGCTACTCCAGCATCAGCAAGATGGGGGTACTGACGAGTGGTATGGGGGCTGCGCTTGCCTGGCCGGAGACGGCGCCTGTCGTAATCGTTGCAGTAGTCATTTATGCGGCCCATCACGCCCTGGTGAAAGCAGCACTGTTTCTCGGTCTGGGACTTGTGGAACGCGATGGTCTGCGTCCGTGGATTCAGGCGGGTCTGGTCTTTCTGGCACTGGCGCTGGCAGGTGCACCCCTGACCAGTGGCGCCTTTGCGAAATCCGAACTCACCGCGAGTCTTCCGGAAGGCGCACAGCAGCTGTTATTACTCCTCGCTGTCTCCGCCTTTGCAACCACGCTGCTGATGGTGCGTTTCCTTTTCCTGGTCTGGAAACTGCGTGGCAGCAAGACGTCATCACTCCCGGCTGAATCAATCATTGCCTGGTTGATGCTGCTGGCGATCATTGCCGTCTATCCCATTGTGATTGTGCAGGCGCAGCAACTCATGGCCAACACAGTTCCGGTGTTCCTCGGGGTACTGCTGTCTGTACTGGTGCTGCTGGCAAGCCGGCGTTTTCCCGTGCGCATCACTACCCGTCCCCTTCAAGCAGTGACAAGAAGTCTTGCCTCCCGATGCAGACACGGAATCCGGCACCTGGCCCACACAGGGGAGCGTTCTATCAAGACAGTGAAGTCAGCCTCGCGCAAGCACTATGAACGGCAGAGGCAAACCATGGAACAGGGTTACTTGCAGCTGCGCCGTCCGGGTGATGACGACGAAGGCTGGCAACTGGCCGGCAGCCTGTGGCTGGGCATTGGCGGCTTATTGCTGACAGGATTTATTTTCGCCCTGTAGAAGCGACGAACAGGAGGCAACTGATGAAACGTTTCAAGAACATACTCTTTCTTGCGGATCGCGACAAAGGGCTGTCCGCGTCACTCGACAGGGCTGTTGACATTGCAAACACCAACGGCGCACGCCTGACGGTTATGGATGTGACTGCCGAGATTGGTCTTGCTGACTATATCAAGCGAGCTTATTCCGTGGATCTGAATCAGCAGCTAAGAGAACAGCGCATGCAGTTCCTGGAAACGCTCACACGACCGTATACAGACAAAGGCGTTCCCGTTTATACCAGGGTAGCGAGCGGAATACCTTTCATCGAGGTAGTGCGTGCCGTACAACGCAATGCTCATGACATGGTAATGAAAGTGGCAGAGCACGACAGCGGACTTGCGTCGTCGCTGTTCGGCAGTACCGACATGCACCTCATGCGGAAATGCCCCTGCCCTGTCTGGATCGACCGGGCGGGAGACGAACCTGCCTACCATCGAATACTTGCCACGGTGGATCCGTTTGACGATGAGTCCGGTAACCTGCAGCGATTGATAATGGACCTCGCTACCTCGCTCTCCGAGCGTGAGCATGCGACGCTGGACGTTATGCATGCCTGGGAGTTGCCCGGTGAGTCCATACTCGCCAACGGCAGGGGGCGCATCCCGCGTACTGAACTCGATTTGTTGCTCGAGGCCACGGAAACCAGCCATCGCGAGGCCCTGGATGCGCTGCTCTCGGCTTATGGCCTGAGCACCGGATCCAGCAATGTTCACCTGCTCAAGGGCCGGCCGGCACAAATCATTTCCGCATACGCGAGGGAGCAGGGACATGACCTCATTGTGATGGGTACCCTGGGAAGAGCGGGTATTGCCGGCCTGTTCATAGGCAATACGGCGGAAGATGTACTGCGTGAAGCACAGACTGCAGTGCTGGCTGTCAAGCCGAACGGCTTCGTGACACCGATAGCATAGCACTGTGAGCTTCTGCCAGCCTGGTACTGTAGCAAACCGGCTTTCCTGTACCAGGCAGCGTCTATGCGTTGTGGTCGTTTTATCCTATAGTGTCACGAATGCCTGAACCACACTTTCACAAGCGTTAATGTCCAGTCTGAATTACAAACACCTGCGTTACTTCTGGGCGGTTGCCGCAAACGGCACCATTGCCCGCGCCTCCGAGATGCTGCATGTCACGCCCCAGACTATCAGCGGCCAGCTGCGTGAACTCGAGGAACAGATGAATGCCAGGCTGTTTGAGAAAAGCGGCCGCAAACTGGCTCTGACCGAGACCGGCCGCCTGGTGTTTTCCTATGCCGATGAAATGTTTCGCCTCGGCGATGAATTGCAGGACGTTATGCAGGGACGCATACCGGGCGCAGCTCTCACACTGACGGTTGGCGTCGCGATGGTGGTGCCGAAGCTGCTCGCCTACCGCGTGCTGGAGCCCGTGCTGCATATGCAGGAGTCCGTGCGACTCGTTTGCCAGGAAGCAGCGCTGGGTGATTTACTCGCCGACCTGTCGGTGCACAAGCTGGATCTTGTGCTGGCCGACGCACCATTGAGTCCGGCACTGAATATTCGCGCCTACAATCACCTGCTCGGTGAATCCGGTCTCAGCTTCTTCGCGACGCACAAGAAAGCACGAAAGTATGCAGGCACATTCCCGCACTCCCTGGATGGGGCACCGATGTTGATGCCGACGGCGAGCAGTGCACTGAGGCGCAGCCTGGAACAATGGTTCGAGCGCCGGCAGATAAAACCGGTGGTTGTCGCAGAGTTTGAAGATCGCGCCCTGATGAAGGCCTTCGGTGAGGCGGATGCCGGCATCTTCACCTCGCCGACGACCGTCGAGGATGACGTAGTAAACAAGTACGGCGTGCGCGTCATCGGCCGCACTGACGAGATCAAGGAACGCTTCTACGCGATTTCCGCCGAGCGCCGCATCAAGCATCCGGCGGTTTCCGCGATTACCGAGGCGGCCCGTACCGAATTGTTTACGTCCTCCTGAAAACAGGCCCGTGTCCATCCCGGATTGCCTGTCCCTGCCCCCCTGGAATACGCACTGAATCTGCAGCAGCCCGGCCTCTGCTGCTGATTTTTATCCTCTGACTGGATTCAAGGAACACCGCGGATACCCGAACTGGCGCCGCCGGTTCATGATCCGTGCAGTGAAGGCGTTCTACAGGCTGACGATTTTGAGTCTTCATTCGAAATTTCCGTACTATTCCATGCCGCATTCCGACTTCATCTGCCAGCGGTGAGCCGCTACATTGACAATCAAGGAAAATCGAACAGCGAGAGGAAATAACCATGCAGACAAACATTCAAGCCCGCGGTTTTTCATTGACCGAGGCACTCGAGAAGCATGTACACAATCGACTTGGCTTCACCTTCTTTTGTGCCAGCAGTCGCGTGCAGAGTGTGCGCGTCAGACTGTCAGACATTAACGGACCGCGAGGCGGCGTCGACAAATGCTGCCTCGTCGAGGCGAGACTGGAGGGATTACCGCTCGTGGTTGTCGAGGATGTTCAGTCAGATATGTACACCGCCATCGATCGTGCTGTCGGACGCGCTGCCCGCACGGTTAAGCGCCGCCTGGCACAACAAGGCAGCCGACGGCACCAGCTGGCAGCACGGCATGCGCATCTTCTTGCAACGGGCCAGTGATCACTTCGCTGGCAGACGCTACTGATTAAACTCATTCGCAATATGGAGGCACCCTGATATGAACACCTATACAAGCAGCACGGTCAATGTTCCTGCGCAGTCCATCGCGACCAACCGTGTGTTGCGCAACACCTATGCATTACTGGCACTGACCCTGCTGTTCAGCTCGGTCACTGCAGGTATTACAATGGCGCTGAACCTGCCCCATCCCGGTCTGGTACTGACACTGGCCGGCTACTTCGGTCTGCTGTTCCTGACGACCCGCTTCCGCAACAGCGGGCTCGGACTGGCGATGGTATTCGCCCTGACCGGCTTCATGGGCTACACCCTTGGCCCACTGCTCAATGTCTATCTGAGCCTGCCGAACGGGCCGCAACTCGTGATGACCGCGCTCGGTGGCACCGGCGTCGTGTTCCTTGGCCTGTCGGGCTATGCCCTGGTCAGCCGCAAGGACTTCAGTTTCATGGGTGGATTTCTCATGGCGGGAATACTGGTCGCGTTTCTGGCGGGGCTGGGTGCCCTGTTCTTCGAAATGCCGGGGATGGCACTTGCCGTGTCGTCGATGTTCGTGCTACTGATGGCCGGGCTGATCCTGTACGAAACCAGCAACATCATCCACGGCGGCGAGACAAACTACATCATGGCGACCGTGACACTGTATGTGGCGATCTACAACCTGTTCACGAGTCTGCTGCATCTGCTCGGTGCAGCAGGCGGCCAGGAATAGTGTCGCTACTTTTGCACGGATGGTGATTGATACAAGGGCATAGTTACTCAATGCGGATCGGCACGAATCCAGAGTAATATGCCTGAATTTGATGCAAGCAAACCACAGGGAATAAAGGTACATGTTTGCCATTTACGACATCCACGGACGCAGCTTCCGTGACACACTGGAGAACCTGCGCAAGGTGCGTGAAGCCCAGGCCAGCGCGCGGACGCGTTCATTGCAAAATGCGACTGAACCAGTACCGCGACTGATAGCGGGCACCAGCAGCGGTGAAACCGGTAGGGCACCTGTATCCAGTAAGGCCATAGAGGCCTACCGTGAAATGCGCCACCTTAACCAGCGGGAACCGGTTTATCACGCCTACCAATTAATGAGTTATCCGGTCAGCACCGTGTCCATGGAGATGGGAATACTTGATGCCCAGCGACACTTTCAACAACAGGGGTTCCGGCAGATGCCAGTCATGAGTGCAGAACATCGCATTGTCGGCATGTTGTCGGTTGAGGATTTATTGCAGTTCATCATCATCGACGATGGCAACATGCAGTATGTAGATGGAAAGCGTGTGGCAGATGCCATGTCGCCAGGGGTCATTACCGCTGATCCGGTATCGGATATTCGCAGGGTGGCACAGGTAATGCTGGAATACCATCTCCACTCCGTGCCCATTGCCGATGATCAGGACAAGTTGATAGGTATCGTTGCACGCAGCGACATCCTGGGCGCGGTGATGAATGATCCACCGCTCACCATGTGGTCGTGATGGTTGTCCCGGGCGCATTACCAGCGTTACAGACATCAGTCCATGCATAATCCGACTGCATGGTTAAACAGCTTTCATAATCTCAACGACAGGAGAACAGAATCATGTTTGACGCCAAACGCTTACTCGACCAACTCGTCGGCAGCGGGGCTGCAGGCGGCTTTGCCGGGGGACTGGCCGGTGGCGCACTGGCCAATGTCCTGTCCGGCAAGAAGGCGAAAAAATTCGCCGGTTCAGCACTACAGCTTGGCGGTATAGCACTGGTTGGAGGGCTGGCCTACAAGGCCTGGCAGAACTACCAGCAGGGATCGGGCGCGACAGCCGGTACCGGGTTTGCTTCCCCGCCTGCGGGCAGTGCGTTCCTGCCTGCGAGCAACGACACAGCAGGGGCCAGAGCGCTCAGCCTGCTACTCGCCCGCGCCATGATTGCTGCCGCCAAGGCCGATGGACAGATTGACGCGCAGGAAAGCCAGACGATCCTCAACCAGATCAACAGTCTGGATATGCCTGCGGAAGACAAGGCATTTCTTTTCGAGGAGTACGGTCGCCCACTGGACGTAGCGGGCCTGACGGCCGCCGTCGATTCAAAGGAGCATGCCGCCGAAGTGTATGCGGCCTCGGTAATGATGGTTGACCCACCGTCGCCGCCCGAACAAATCTATCTTGATACACTGGGGCGCGAGCTCGGCCTGGATGCCGGCCTGGCAGGAGAGATCCACGCCACGCTGCATGCCTACCGCACCTAGACCCGCCGATGGCAGGTCAAGATAAACATGAGGCCTGTTGATATGACACACATGACGACTCTCGAGGAACGCTCCCGCTTCCTGCGGTGCATTCTCATTGCTCTCACTTCGCCCGCGGAATGAGCACGATAATGTATCAAGTTAAACAGAAGCCACACAGCAGCAGGAAATATACATGCCAGAATTGCTGCCTTACATTATCGCCATCATCGTCGGTCTGTTTCTACTTGTCTGGAGCGCGGACCGCTTCGTAACAGGAGCCACGGCGCTGGCCCGACGCCTGGGTGTGTCCCCGTTGGTCATTGGACTCACCATCGTCGCCTTCGGCACATCAGCCCCGGAAATACTGGTCTCCGCCATGGCAGCCTGGGAAGGCAACAGCGGCATCGCCATCGGCAACGCTATCGGTTCAAACATAGCTAACATCGGCCTGGTACTAGGGGTGGCCGCCTTGATAGTCCCGATGACGGTACAGTCGCGCACTCTGCAGCGCGAGTTCCCGCTGTTGATCGCCGTGACCCTGGTGACGCTGGCCCTGTTGTGGGACAGGGAACTGGGCCGATTCGACGGCGTCCTGTTGATCACAGGCCTCTGCGCACTGGTGCTGTGGACCCTGCATCTGGCCCGTGCCTCGGCACCGAATGACCCGATGGTATGTGAATTCACTGCAGAGATGCCCGAACCCATGTCCCTTGCCCGCACCGGATGGCTGCTGGTCTCCGGCCTGGCATTACTGTTGATCGCCGCGCGCCTGCTGGTCTGGGGCGCAGTTGGTATTGCCGGGGGATTGGGGGTCAGCGAGTTGGTGATCGGCCTGACCATAGTCGCCGCAGGCACCAGCCTGCCAGAGCTGGCCACCTCGGTAGCGGCAGCACGGAAGGGCGAGCACGACATCATCATGGGCAACATAGTCGGCTCTAATCTGTTCAATCTGCTGGCGGTGCTGGGCGTTGCCGGTGCTGTAGGGCCGGGCGGTTTCGACTCCGCTGTGTTGACGCGGGATTTCCCTCTAATGCTTGCCTTGACCGTCGCACTGTTTTTCATGGCAGGTGATTTCCACCGCAAGGGGCCAGGACGCGTCACCCGCGTGGAAGGGGCAATGCTGCTAGCGGTATTTACAGGCTACCAGGGCTGGCTCTTTGTCGATGCTCCCTGAGACACTGGATTGTGTCCATGACCGGGGTACCGACTAATGACCAGGGGGGGTTCAATATGAAGTACCAATTTCATGGTTGGGGCGTGTACCGACCGATAAAAAATGATGTGCAGTTTCTCCAGCAGTAGTTCGTTTGTTTCCGTCGTTTATCTTTTCAGGGCAGGTTTTGGTTTTCATTAGCCCGCTACCCCGCTCCGGCAGATAAACGGTTAATAAGTGCGA
Organism: Gammaproteobacteria bacterium; assembly: GCA_049664445.1. GTDB lineage: Bacteria > Pseudomonadota > Gammaproteobacteria > UBA9214 > UBA9214 > UBA9214. The sequence continues at coordinate 522 of JBATFE010000285.1, read as the reverse complement.
TGATACCGTCCATATCATAACGCGTGAGCAATTTCTCCAGCTCAACTGCCAGGCACTTCGTATCAGGATTGAGCCCTTTCAGCTCAGCAATCAACGTTTCTATTTCCGTCAGGGCGTTAATCCTGGCGGCGGCAAGCAGGCGTTCACGTATTCGCTCGGGTAGCTGGATTGTATCCGGTTCCCTGGCACACGGCCTCACCCCTGCCGGTACCCCTGTGTCGGGCTCATGCACGAACTCGATATGTAAATGTCTCACCATGCAATCGCAAACCTGCTCGAACAGAAAGGGTTTGCCAATGAAGTCGTCAAACCCCGCATCCAGATAAAAGGATCGCTGGCGCAACAGGCCGGATGCCGTGATTGCAACACACACAATACCCTCGGCAGACCATCGATCACGCAGCTGCTGCACCGCGGTGAGCCCGTCCATCACGGGCATGCGCACATCCATGAAGACGATGTCCGGAATCTGTTCGGCGATCCGCTGCAGCGCCTCGGCGCCACTACTCGCCATGGTTACCT